>JBDTSX010000265.1:0-7072 GCA_039930925.1 Acidobacteriota bacterium
AGCATCACCTGCAGCCCGGCGACGACGTCGCGATCGCGACGGCGAACGGCCCGGCCCGCCTCCGCATCGCCGCGGTGTACTACGACTACTCGAGCGATCGCGGTGTGCTGATGATGGACCGCGCCACCTTCGAACGGCACTACGGTGTGCATGGTCCGCTCAACCTGAGCGTCTATCTGCGGAACGGGATCGATCCGGAGCAGGCGCGCGAACGGCTGCTCGCGTCGATCGGCGAGGCGCATCAGGTGCTGATCAACACCAATCGCTCGCTGCGCACGGAAGTCCTGCGGATCTTCGACAGCACCTTCGCGATCACCTATGCGCTCGAGCTGATCGCGATCGCGGTGGCGATTCTCGGCGTGTCCGGCACGCTCCTCACCCTGATCCTCGAGCGGGAACGGGAGTTCAGGATCCTGCGGCTCGTCGGCACCGCGCGCCGGCAGGTGCTGAGGATGGTCGTCGGCGAGGCGGTGCTGATCGGTGCGATCAGCCAGGCGATCGGCCTGGTCGTCGGTCTGGCGCTGTCGACGGTGCTGATCTATGTGATCAACGTGCAGAGCTTCGGCTGGACGATCCAGTTCCATCTGCCGATCGCCTTTCTGGCGCAGTCGTCACTGCTGATGATTCTCTCGACCGCGATCGCCGGCATCTATCCGGCGCGCCGCGCGGTGCGGCTGACGGTGGGGCGCACCGAGTGAGGTGGCTGTCGGCGCCGGTCGTGCTGCTCGTGACGGTGGTCGCCGCCGCGCAGGGTCCGGCCTGGAAAGAGGCCGCTCCGGGCCGGCCGATCTCGTTGCCGGCCGATCACGTCAGCCATCCGGAATACAAGCTGGAATGGTGGTACTACACCGGGAATCTGGACGCGCCCGGCGGCCGCCGCTTCGGGTACCAACTGACCTTCTTTCGCATCGGCGTGGACCCTGCTCCGATCAACCCGTCGCGATGGGCGGTGCGCGATCTGTACATGACCCACCTGGCGGTGACCGACGTGAACGGGCGCCGCTTTGCCTTCACCGAACGGATGAACCGCGCCGGACCGGGATGGGCTGGTGCCGCGACCGACACCTACCGGGTCTGGAACGAGGACTGGCAGGCGACGATCGACCCTCCGGGGGTGCACCGGTTGCAGGCGCGCCAGCCGGGTGACGCCGGCATCGGCGTGGACCTCCGACTCCGTGAGGATCGTCCTGCCGTGCTGCACGGGGACGGCGGTTACAGCCGCAAAGGGTCGTCGCCCGGCAACGCGTCGAACTACTACTCGCTGACCCGGATGCCCACCACCGGCACGATCACCATCGACGGCCGCAGCATCGACGTAACCGGCCAGAGCTGGATGGATCATGAATTCGGCACCAGCTTCCTGGAGCCCGATCAGGTCGGCTGGGACTGGTTCTCCATTCAGCTGGACGACGGCCGCGACCTGATGATCTTTCAGCTCCGTCGCGCCGACGGCTCGATCGATCCGCGATCCAGCGGCACGCTGGTGGAACCGGATCGCGGCCCCACCGCGATCACGCTCGACAGCGGCTTCCGTCTCGAGCCGGGACGAACATGGCGGTCGCAAGCGACCGGCGGCCGCTATCCGATCGCCTGGACGGTCCGGTTGCCGCGCTTTGACATCGAGCTCACCGTGACGGCTGCGGTCGACGACCAGGAACTGCACACGGAGCGGTCCGCCGGCGTCACCTACTGGGAGGGGGCGATTGACGTGACCGGACGCGCGCGCGGACACGTCGTTCACGGCCGCGGCTATCTGGAGATGACCGGCTACGCCGGAAAGTCGATGGGCAGCGTGATGCGATGACGGTTCGTGACGGCATCAGCGTGACCGATCGCTGAACCATTTCACATCGTCGGCTCCTGCGGATCGCAGGAACTGTCCCGCCGATCACCGGTTTGGATGCATCGACAAATCGGGGACACTCAATCATGACTGTCCCGATTGAGTGTCCCCGTGTACGATCGAGCAGCCGCCATGACCTTTGCGTCCCGTCTCAATCGGACCCGTGTCTTCGAGGCGTTGCAGCAGCGCGCCAGGCAATTCAGATCGCGCGAGGATCTGTTGCCCCTGCGGGTGCCGCGCGAGCCGATCGTACTGGAGGAAGTGCTGGAACGGTCGCTGCCCGACGACTACCGCACGTTCGACATGCAGAGCCTGCGTGCGCGCACCCTGCTGCACCTCGAGTGGGACGGCGGGAGCACGTGGGAGGCCTGGGTAATCGTGTTGCCGTCGGGCCTGAAGCTGTACTGCGACTCGGAACCCGGTGAGACGCGCATCCTTGCCTCGGGCGGGCCCAACCAAGGAAGTGAAAGCGATCGGGCGTTCCTGCAGCTGCTGGCCGAGTCCGGCGGGCAGCACTTCGGGATCGAGATGACCGGCGGCCCGCCATCGCGCGTCCGCACCTCCATCACCGATCGCGCCTTCGTGGTCGAGCTGTTCCTGAACCTGTTCGAGGTGACCAGCGCCGAAGAGTCCGTCCGCGAGGCGCTGGCGGAAGGGCAGCTGACGGTTCCGCCGGATGAGCGCGTGCTCGGCGTTGATTTTCGCTCCGACGTGGAGCGGTGGGTCGATCACGTTCTGGCTCACGCACCGGGCGCGGGTCCGGGGCCCGAGGTCCGGCGCAAACCGGGAGTGCTAGGATGAAGCCGTCCTGAGGCACGCATGATCGCTGATACGCTCGACCAATCGGTCCGTTACGCGGCGCTCCATCCAGCCTTCGCGCGCGCCTTTGCGTTTCTGTCGCACACCGATCTGTCCGCCCTCGCGCCAGGACGCCATGCCATCGACGGAGACCGCATCTTTGTCTCGATCGATGACCAGGACGGCCGCGGCCGCGACGGCGCGCGGATGGAAGCGCATCGAGAGCACATCGACATTCAGCTGACGCTCGACGGCGCCGAAGAAATCGGCTGGATGCCACTCGCCGGCTGCCGTCTGCCGGTGGCGCCCTACGATTCAGAGAAAGACATCACCTTTTTTTCCGACCGGCCGGACACCTGGATTCAGGTTCCCGCAGGCTCCTTCGCGATCTTCTTCCCGGACGATGCGCACGCGCCACTCGCCGGCAGGGGTCCGCTCAAGAAGGCGATCGTGAAGATTGCCATAAACAGAACGCCTTCCCTCCAGGTTTCAGACCATGCAGACTAACGACACGGTCGGGTTCATCGGCCTTGGCGTGATGGGACGCCCGATGGCCAAGCATCTCCTCGCGAAAGGGTTTCCACTCGTCGTCCACAGCCGCAGCGCGGGGCCGGTGGACGAACTCGTGGCGGCCGGCGCGGTTCGCGCCGGATCGCCGCGCGAAGTGGCGGAGCGGGCAACCCGAATCATCACGATGCTGCCGGACTCCCCTGACGTCGAGCAGGTGCTCGAAGGACCGGATGGCGTATTCGACGCGATGCGACCCGGCACGATCCTGATCGACACGAGCAGCATCGCTCCGGAAGTGGCCCGCCGGCTCGCGCGACGCGCCGCCGACCTCGGAGCGCCGATGCTCGATGCGCCGGTGAGCGGCGGCGAAGTCGGCGCGATCAATGCGACGCTGTCGATCATGGTCGGCGGTGACGCGGGCGCGTTTGCCGCGGTCAAGCCGATCCTCGATGCGATGGGCAACCCGGAGCGCGTCGTGCGGATCGGCGACTCCGGCGCGGGACAGCTGTGCAAGGTCTGCAACCAGATGGTAATCGGCGGGACCCTCGCCGCAGTCAGCGAGGCGTTCGCGCTGGCGCGGAAAGCGGGCGTGGACGCCGCGCTCGTCAGGGAGGCCCTGCTCGGCGGATTCGCCGCCAGCCGCGTCCTCGAGGTGCACGGCGAACGGATCCTGCGCTCGAACTACCAGCCGGGCTTTCGCGCAAACCTCTACGCCAAGGACATGCGCATCGCCGGAGCGACACTAGCGGAATTCAACACGCCGGCGCCGGTGACGTCGGCCGTGCAGCAGCTGTCCGAGGCGATGGTCTCCGCCGGCGAGGGTGAGGAAGACTATTCTGCGCTCGCGAAAGTCCTGTTCAGGATGGCGGGACTGCCGGCCGGATCGTAGATGCAGATCGTCCGGCTGAAGCCGGACGCTACGGGAGTGGCCGGAGCCGGACGATCCGAGAGTCGCTACGCTGGTGGCGTCCGGCTTCAGCCAGACGATCCGGGATCAGCGGCTAGGTCCGATCGAAATCAGGCACCCACGAGGTAATGGCGCGCTTGATGTCCTTCGGCGCGAGATTCTCGCGGACGGTACGTTCGAGCAACGCTCCCATCTCGGCATCCGACGCGAACCTCAGCGCGACCACCCGCTTCACCGGCAAGCGCTCGAGCAGCCGCTGCTGCTCCGGCGTCAATACCGACGCCCCGCGCACCCGCATCTCGAGGCGAATCACCCGATCCTGGAGCTTGGTCGTGTAAACGCGGCTGATCGACAGCAGCACCATCTCGGCGGCGACAATCGCAAACAAACCCGCCGCGAACGTGACGCGACCCCCGATCCCCAACCACCGCATCGTCAAGGCCGCCAGCGCGATCAAGACGCAGACAAACCCGGCAGCGGTCAGTCTGGGCAGGTATGCATGGTTCGTGAAGCTCTGTGTCGGCATGGCCCCGGATTGTATCGGAAGCGAGTGTTGCGTGCGAGCACACAAATGCCGTGGTTCTCGTGTAATGCCCGCATATTTATAACGAGGTTCCCGGCGTCCGGTGCGTGCTAGCATTGATCCCAGCGCGGGGCGATCAGAGGCCTCGCGGATGGGCCGCTCTTGGTTTTCGCAAGGGCGTCCGTAGCGACCGGCGCCCCCTATCCGGTACGGCCGCTCAAACGTATTCCACCAAGGAGACACCGATGGCGCGCTTCGATCCGACTCCCGAGACGGCATTCAGCAGGCCTTACGCCGCCGACGAACGTGTCACCACATTCCTCCGCTCGGTGTACGGCTGGATGTCCGCCGGGCTCGCGATCACGGCGCTGGTCGCGTTCCTGGTCGCCTCCTCCCCGCAAATCGCCTACACGATTGCCAGCAACCGCGGTCTGCTCTGGGGCCTGATGCTCGCCCAGATCGGACTCGTGGTGTGGCTATCTGCGCGCGTGCAGACGATGGCGCCGGCGACGGCGTCGCTCCTCTTCATCGTCTATTCGGCGCTGACCGGCGTGACGATGTCGTTCGTGCTTCTCGCCTATACCGGCGAGTCGGTCGCGACCACGTTCCTCGTCACCTCCGGCACGTTCGGCGCGCTCGCGCTCTACGGGACCACGACCAGTCGCAGCCTGGCCGGCTGGGGCCAATTCCTTTTCATGGGCCTGATCGGCGTCGTCATCGCGTCAGTCGTCGGCATGTTCTGGCACAACGACGCGTTCCAGTTCGTGCTGTCGTTCATCGGCGTCATCGTGTTCACCGGACTCACTGCCTACGATGCCCAGCGGCTGAAGGCGATGGCCGTGGCGCTGCCCGGCGGGCAGACGGGATCGTTCGCGATCGTCGGAGCGCTGAGCCTGTATCTCGACTTCATCAACCTCTTCCTGATGCTGCTGCGGTTCACCGGCAACCGGCGCAACTGACGAAGGGCCGCGCGCCGCGCAGGCCGCGCACGCTCGGCGCAGGGGCATGATCAGAATCACCGACACCGTTTCGATCGACGACCGCGAGATCGACGAGCGGTTCGTGCGCGCCTCCGGGCCGGGCGGGCAGAACGTCAACAAGGTCTCGACGGCCGTGCAGCTCCGCTTCAATGTGGATGCGTCGTCGCTGCCGAACGAGATCAAGACGCGGCTGATTACGCTCTCCGGCAGCCGGATGACGACCGAAGGCGTGCTCGTCATCGATGCGCGCGAGCATCGCACGCAGGGCCAGAACCGCGAGGCGGCCCGAATCAGGCTGGTCGAGCTCATCGAGCGGGCGACCCGCCGCCCGAAGAAACGAACCCCGACGAGACCGGGGAAAGCGGCCAAGGAAAAGCGCCTCACCTCGAAGAAGAAGCGCAGCGTGGTCAAGGCTGGCCGCGGGCAGGCCAGCGACGAGTAGCATCGCCAGCAACGCGCCCGCCGGGCGCCCACCGCTCAAATCTTGAACAGCACGCCCCTCGCCGGTCGTCCGGTCGCGCGCGATACGGCCCCGGCATACTGCTGCACCTGGGCGCGGTAGCGCGACTCGCCGGCCGCGAGCTCGTGGTCGGTCTTGAAGTCCACGACCGTCGTGAAGTCCTCTTCGTCGAACGCAAGGTCCAGCACTCCCTCGACCATGCTGCCGTCCTTCTGCAGCCACGTTACCGGCGCCTCGCGGCGCAGCCCCTCCGCGGCACGCGCCCGGCCCATCAGCTCGTGACCGAGTACCGAGGAGACGACGGCCGCGGCCGCCTGCACCTCCAACGCCGTGGCGAGCAGCAGGCGCCCCTGAGTCTCCGCCGTGCGCTCCACCAGATCGGGGGGCGCATCGAGAGAAACGGTGGCGAGCACGGCGTGGACCAGGGTGCCGAAACGCGGCCCGCGCGGCCGCCCGGCGGCACCGGGCACCTCGATGATCTCGACCGGCGCGGCGGCGGCCATCTCCTCGTCCACACCTGACTGCGCGACCGAGGCCGCCCATGCGGTCGCGGTCTGAACCCGCACGCTCGGCTGCATCGCGCGCTCGATGGTGTCCGCGCGCCCGACTCGCCAGCGCTCGTAGTCCATCATCCGATCCTCGACGGCGAACATGTCGCCGTCCTTGACGATGAGATCGTCGCGGCGCAGGCCGAACGACGATGCCGCGCCCAGGTGCAGGACGTGCGGATCCCACCAGACGACGGAGTAATCTGCCGGGGGCCTGGGGCCGGGGGCCGGGGGCCGGGATCCTGGGACCGGGGTCCGGGGACCGGGGACCGGGGTCCGGGGTCCGGGGTCCGGGGTCCGGGAGTCTGGGGGCGGGTCCGGTCGCTGAGCCGAGCCGGCGAACGCGAATTGCCCCGGGGCCACGGTGTGCGGGCGTGCCGGGTCGCCATCAGGGCGATTCATCACCGAGTCCTTGGAGGTGAAGAGCGGACAGCCGTCCGCGCGCAACGGCGTGCGCCGGGCCGGCTCTGCCGGGTAGACCGCGGCCATGAGCGGGTCGAGCC
>JBDTSX010000266.1:0-7065 GCA_039930925.1 Acidobacteriota bacterium
TCGCAGTGAGCCCCCCTGCGGAGGACGTGGGGATTCGAGTCGACCGGCGATGAGCCGAGCGAATCGCAGTGAGCCCCCCTGCGGAGGACGTGGGGATTCGAGTCGACCGGCGATGAGCGGAGCGAATCGCAGTGAGCCCCCCTGCGGAGGACGTGGGGATTCGAGCCGAGTCGCGGTGAGCGCAGCGAGCCGCGCGCTGGCCTGAAACCCGACGACCCGCCAGCGACTGAGCCGAAGGCGAAGGAGGTGGCGGAGGAGGAGGGATTCGAACCCCCGATACCCTTTCAGGTACAGCGGTTTTCAAGACCGCCGCCATCAACCACTCGGCCACCCCTCCGCATCGGTGCACCCTGCACGCCGGGCGGCGGCAGGGAGCCCGTTCAATCTTACGACACCTCGTTCGATGGCCGCGCCGGCGGCAGAGGGGAACTCTGATTCGGCGGTGGTCGTTTCGACTACACTAGGCGTTCGCCGGAATTTGCGTTCTCAACCGGCGCGGACCACCCGGGGACACCGCGGCGGCGACCCCGTGGGCAACGGATGTCAATCCATCACCGCCTGACGCTTCGCGCCACCCGGGCCTCGACCGGATCACCGCACGCGCGGCGGTGGCGCGCGTGAACGACACCCTGCTGTTCCTCCGAGCGTGGCTGAAAGACCCGTCCCGGGTCGGCGCCGTGGCCCCGTCGGGACGCGCGCTGGCAAAGCTCATCACCGCACACCTCACACCCTCCGACCAGACGATCATCGAGCTCGGTCCGGGCACCGGCGCGTTCACCGCAGCACTGATCGCGCGGGGCATCAAGGAACACCGCCTGGCCCTGGTGGAGGCCGACCCGGCCTTCGCCCGCGCGTTGAAACTGCGGTTCCCGACCGCGCGCGTGCTGGCCATGGACGCCACGCACCTTGGCGATGTCGCGAGTCTCTTCGAGGAGCCCGCCGACGCGATCATCAGCGGCCTGCCGCTGCTCGCGATGCAGAAGGACGCGGTGTCGGCGATCCTCGGTGGCGCGTTCGGGCATCTCCGCGCCGGCGGGTCGATGTATCAGTTCACGTATGTCCCGCGATGCCCGGTCGCATCACCGATGCTCGATCAACTGCGGCTCGAAGCGCACCGCGTCGGGAGCGCCTGGGCGAATCTTCCTCCGGCGTTCGTCTACCGGCTCCGGCGTCTCTCCACGGCCGCCGTGACGGTCTGACCGCCTTCAGCCTTTCTCGATCCGCTCGAGTCCGCCCATGTACCGCCGCAGCGCGTCCGGAATGACGACGGTGCCGTCCTTCTGCTGATAGTTCTCGAGAATTGCAATCAGCGTGCGGCCGACCGCGAGCCCCGAGCCGTTCAGGGTGTGCGCGAAGTCCGCCTTGCCGGCGCCCGCGGGCCGATACTTGATGTTCGCGCGCCGCGCCTGGAATCCTTCGGTGTTGCTGCACGAGGAAATCTCACGATAGGCCTTCTGCGCCGGGAGCCACACCTCGATGTCGTAGGTTTTCGCTGAGGCGAAACCCATATCCCCGGTGCTCAACAGCATCGTCCGATACGGGAGCTCGAGCCGCTTGAGGACCTCTTCGGCGTTGGCGGTCAGCGCCTCGAGCTCGTCGTAGGAGTGCTCGGGGGCGCAGAACTTCACGAGCTCCACTTTGTCGAACTGGTGCTGGCGGATCAACCCGCGCACGTCCGCCCCGTACGAGCCGGCTTCGGATCGGAAGCAGGGCGTGTAGGCGGTGTAGTGCAGGGGGAGCTGACGCCCGTCGATGATCTCGTCGCGGTGCAGGTTGGTCAGCGGGACTTCCGCGGTCGGGATCAGGTAGAGGTCCCATTCCCCGGCGATCTTGAAGAGATCCTTCTCGAACTTCGGCAGGTTGCCGGTGGCGCGCAGCGCTTCCGCGTTGACCAGGAACGGCGGCTCGACTTCGACGTAACCGTGCTCGCGCGTGTGCAGGTCGAGCATGAAGTTGATCAGGGCGCGGGCGATGCGCGCGCCGGCGCCGATCAGCACCGAGAAGCGGGAGCCCGACATCCGCGTCGCGCGCTCGAAGTCGATGATCCCGAGCGCCGGTCCAATCTCCCAGTGCGGGCGCGGCTCGAAGTCGAACGTCCGGGGCTCGCCGTGCCGGCGGACTTCCTTGTTGTCTTCCGCACTCGCACCGACGGGGACGCTGGAGTGAGGAAGGTTCGGCAGGTTCATCAGCAGCGACGACCGCTGATGCTCGACGCCGTCGAGCTCGATCTCGAGCTGGCGGATCCGCTGCGAGCGCGCCTTGTTGGCGGCGAAAATGGGAGACGCGTCGAGACCCTGCCGCTTGGCGCGGGCGACCTCGTCACCGGCGGTGTTCTGTTCCCGCCGCAGCCCTTCCAGCTCCGGAATCAGCCGGCGGCGGCGGGTTTCGAGCGTCGCGACCTGCTCCAGCTCGGCATCGGGATCCATGCCTCGGTTGCGCAGGGCGGTGCGGACTTCGTCGAGGTGATCGCGGACGTACGCTGCGTCGAGCATGAGGTAGATCCTATACCGTAAATCGCACGCGGCTCGGAGCGCCCGGCGCAGCCCGGGTCGGGAGGGTAGCGGTTATACTCAGAGGATGCGCGCCCGTCGTCGGGGCGCGCCGGGCGGCCCTTGTTTCAGAGGAGTGCGCGTTGACCAGCGTGATCCGCAAAGCGGTGTTTCCGGCGGCCGGCCTCGGCACACGGTTCCTGCCGGCAACGAAGGCACTGCCGAAAGAAATGCTGCCCCTCGTGGACAAGCCGATCATCCAGTACGGCGTGGAAGAGGCGATCGCCTCGGGCATCCACGACATCATCCTGGTGACCAGCCGCGGCAAGACCGCGATGGAGGATCATTTCGACGTGGCCGTCGAGCTCGAGGGCTTCCTCGAGGCGCGCGGCAAGACCGAGCAGCTCGACGAGATCCGCAAGATCTCGCAGATGATCAACCTCTCGTACGTCCGCCAGGGTCAGCCGCTCGGCCTCGGGCATGCCGTGCTCGTTACGCAGGACCTGGTCGGCGACGAACCGTTCGCGGTCATTCTGGGAGACGACGTCATCGACGGTGAGACCCCGGCTCTGAAACAGATGATCGATGTCTTCGGGGAGGTGAACGGGCCGGTGCTGGCGGTCGAGCGCGTCCCGAAGACCGACGTGAGCTCGTACGGGATCATCGATGGCGAAGAGGTCAGCCCCGGCGTCTACCAGATCCGCGATCTGGTGGAAAAACCCCCGCGGGACGAAGCGCCGTCCGACCTCGCGATCATCGGCCGCTACATCCTGACCCCGGACATCTTTCCCGCCCTTGCCGCAACCGCCACCGATCGTACCGGCGAGATCCAGCTCACGAACGGCCTTCGGCGCCTGCTGAAGTCCCGGCCGATCTACGGGTGCCGCGTCGAGGGGGTCCGGCACGATACCGGCAACAAGCTGGGGTTCCTCAAGGCGGTCGTCTACTTCGCGCTGCGTCGTCCCGATCTCGCGGGGCCTTTCCGCGAGTATCTCCGCTCGATCGACCTCGAGCACGTGACGACGACCCGCCCGTAACAGCCGCCGGGCCGTTCAGTCGGTCTTCGAGGTGGACGGCTTGGACGATGAGTCGGGTGAGGCGGGTGCGGGGGCCGCATCCGACTTGCTGCTGGAGTCGGCGCTGCCTGAACCTGACTTTCCGTCCGAATCCGACTTCCCTCCCGACTCGGATTTTTCGGAGATCTTGGAGCCACCGCCGGACTGACCCGCCTCGGTCGAGGACTTCTTCGCGTAGTCGGTGATGTACCAGCCGGAGCCCTTGAATTTAATCGCCGGCGACGAGAACAGCTTGCGCACCGGCCCGCCGCACTTCGGGCAGGCGTCGAGCGGCGGATCAGAGAATTTCCTGATCAGCTCGAAGCGGTTACTGCACTGTTCGCACTCGTATTCGTAAAGAGGCATGAGGGGCGTTCCGTTATCGCTGAATGAACATCTACTCGAGCGCCTCGCCGTTCTGATCTCCGAGCATCAACGCGCGGTGGAGCCAGAGCGGCACGGTGCCGTTGCCGAGCAGGGCGTCGTGGAAACTGCGGAGCGAGTATTTCGAGCCGACGTGCGCCCTGTAGTCGTCGCGCAGCTTGAGGATCATGAGCTTGCCGGCGGTGTAGAGCACGTAGCCGGGATCGAATGTGCCGCGCTCCGCCTCACGCCGCGCGCTCGGCTCTTCCAGGAACGCTTCCTCGCGAAAAAACCGGACTCCCTGTTCGACCGACAGGTCCTCGCAGTGCAGGCGAATGCCGACGACCAGCCGGCAGAGACGGATGAGCGCTTCGGCGAGCTGCCCCAGCCGGACCTTGGGGTCGTTGCGCCGGAAACCCTCGTCGATCATCATCTGCTCGCAGTAGTGCGCCCAGCCTTCGACGAATGCCGTCGAGGCGAACAGGCTGGACTTGCGCCATCGGGATTCGACCTGCCGCAGGTGCTGGTAATGCAGGAAGTGCCCCGGGAAGACCTCGTGAATGGAGATCGACCAGAGCGCGCCGTAGTTGAAGTCCCGGAGGTGTTCGTCCTTGCGCTCGGCGGGCCAGGAGGGCTCGACATCGGTGATGTAGTAGAACGCGCGAAGCGGACGCGCTTCGAAGGGGCCGGGCGTCCACATGCTCGCGAAGGTCCACCGATAGAACTTCGGGGTTGGCGCGACCTGGACCGGCGCCCCCTGCGGGATGGTGATGATCCGCTGGCGGTTGATGAAGTCCACCAGCTCCTCGAGTTGCTGCTGCGCGACGGGCACGAGCTGGCCGGCCGGCGGGTGATCGTCTTTGGCCTTTGTCCAGGCAGCCATCGGGTCGCCGCCATTGAGGCGCGAGGCGACGCGGCGGAATTCCTCCTGCGTGGCGGACAACTCGCGCAGGGCGATCGCGAGGAGCCGCTCGGCTCCAATCGTGATCCCCTCGTCCAGCGTCAGCTTCCGTTCGAAGCGCTCGCGGCCGAGCCGGAAGGATCCCTTGCTGCGCGGGGCCAGGTCGCGTTCCAGATAGTCGACGTAGGCGCCGATCGAGGCGCCGGCTTCGACGGAGGCGTCCGCGAGATCGCCCAGGATGTGAAGGTCGCCGAGGTCGCCAAAGGCGCGCGGGAGATCCTCGTCGATGAAGCGAAGCGTCCCGCGCATGCTTTCAAGCCCCACCTTGGCGTAGATCCCTGGCGGATCCTTGATGTTGTCGCGCGCGGCCTGGATGAAGCGCGGCACCTGCCGGAGCTTGGAGAGGACGCGGCGCGCGCGCTCGGCGAGCGGCGCATAGTCGAAGAGCGCCTGCCCGGCAAGGCTCGTGGCCAGGACGTCGGCGTAGTGCTGGGGGCTCCGCTCCCAGGTGCGGACCTCTTCGAGGTCGAAGAGGCGCGAGCGGATGGTCGCGTCGAGGGCCGGGCGTTCGAGCCGTTCGATGTCGGTCAGCCGGACGGGGTCGATTGCCGCCAGCCGGCGCGCAAAGCCCCCCAGGCCGCGGATCTGGGCGTCGATCGCGGGGCGGCTCCAGTCCTCGAGCAGGTCATCGTGCAGGTGCACCCCGTCGAAGGTCGCGTTGGTCGGCTGGACTTCGTACAGGTACGAGAGATATTCGTCAACGAAATGCGGGAGTGGTTCGGCTGAATACATTTGGGTACAATCAGGCGCGCCCCCCATGCCCGGCATCCTCTACGTGGTCGCTACACCCATTGGCAACCTCGAGGATGTCACGCTGCGGGCTCTCCGCACCCTGCGGGAAGTGTCCGTCATCGCGGCGGAAGACACCCGCCGGACCGCGCGCCTCCTTCAACACTACTCCATCTCGACGCGCACGACGAGCCTCCACGAGCACAACGAGCGGTCAAAGACGCCGTCGCTGGTGGCGCGAATGGCGGCCGGGGAATCGATCGCTTTGGTGTCCGATGCCGGCACGCCGGTCGTCTCCGATCCTGGAATGCACCTGGTGGCGGCTGCGCACGCGGCCGGAATTCGGGTGGTGCCGATTCCAGGCGCCAGTGCGGCGGTCGCGGCGCTCTCGAGCTCGGGCCTTGCCGAGCACGAGTTCCTTTTTTTAGGGTTTCCGCCCAACCGAACCGCTGCGCGGCGGAGATGGCTTGAAAAGGTGGCGGACGAACGACGGGTGCTGATCATTTATGAAGCACCGCATCGTATTCAGGCGACCCTGGAGGACATGCTGGCGGTGCTCGGTGACCGGACGGTGGCGCTCGGTAGGGAGCTGACCAAGGCGCACGAAGAATTGGTCGTAAGACCTATATCGACAATCTTACAACTGCCCTTTCAGCAGCGAGGGGAATTCACGCTCGTCATTTCTGGCAACCGACCCAACGCGGTTGCGGCTAAGGCGATCCCGTCGGCACAATCGCTCTCTCTTGAATTTGGTCAATTGACCAGTACAGGTGGAGCTTCGAGGCGCCAGGGGCTGAAAACACTCGCGCTGAAGTACGACATGTCGGCCCGTGAGGTGTTCGCATTGCTCGAAGCCGCAAAAATATCTGGCGAATGACCAAGTTTGGAGAATGTCGCCTTTTCCCGCGCGTGGTAGTCAACGCTTGACCCCCTCCGACTTCTTTTGTTACTGTCAGTCGCCCGCCCCTCAGGAGGCAGATGGCCAAGCAGCGCCGGTCCGTCAAGGCGACCGCCAGCAAGACCCGGCGCGTCACACGGACCGCACCGAAAAAGACAGTCGCGAAGAAGAAAGCCGCGTCCAAGAAGGTCGTCGCCGCCCCCAAGCGGCGGGCGGCTGAGCTCCGTGCGCCTGCTCCTCCCCCGCCGCCGCCAGCCCCGGTGCCGGCCAGGAAGCCAGGCTTCTACGAAGCGGTGGCCATCTACGAACGAGGCGTCCAGGCGCTGCAGCGTCACGACTTCCAGACCGCCGCAGGTCATTTCCGCAACGTACAGGATGGCTACCCCGAAGAGCGTGAGCTGCTCGAACGCGCTCGCCTGTACCTGCGGGTCTGCGAACGCGAAACGGCCCGTCAGCCCCCACCGGGTCCCAAAACCCCGGCAGAGCGGGTCTATGCCGCGACCGTGGCACTCAATTCCGGCGATCACGCCGGGGCGCTCGACCATCTCGAGCGCGCCCTCGGCGAGGACC
>JBDTSX010000267.1:0-7026 GCA_039930925.1 Acidobacteriota bacterium
GAACTCCGTCTGGCCTTCGGTCGACAGGTTGAAGCGCGTGCTCGACCAGGCGAACGCACCATCGAACAGCCCCTGGTGATCGCGCACCTGCTCCCAGATCGGATTGGTCCACGACGTCCGCCCGCCCGTCCCCTCGTTGAGGAGATGGAGCTGCTGCGGGTTCTTCACCGGCAGGGTGCGGAGCAGCAGGCTGTCCAGGATTGAGAAGATCGCGGTGTTCGCGCCGATGCCGAGCGCGAGCGAGAGGATCGCCACGATGGTTACGACAGGCGTATATTTCAGCGCGCGAAAAGCGTCCCGCAGGTCCTGCATGGCTCATGAGCTCCCGTCGAATGGTCGCGGGGCTCACCCCCCGCGTCGCGCCGCCGGCGCGCGGGAGGTTGGACGGCGGGGGGCGCTTTCCGTTGGCTACTGTCTTTGCAAGACTTCGTCGCCGCTCACCGGAATCCCGCAGACCGTGCCGCTGTAGACGATCTTGATGCCGGCGGCGTCTTGCGTGGCCTTGCCGTTCGGAAAGCTGAACGGCAAATTACGCCGGACGGGGGCTCGCGAGAGGGCGCTGCCGCGATTGACCATTCTGATCCACAATCCTTCGACGCGCGCCACTGGCGCACGCGTAAGGAGGAAGCCGGGACGTGCAGCTCGAGGGCGTGTATTCCGTTCTCCCGACACCATTTGCGGCTGGCGGCGAGCTTGATGAAGCCAGCCTGCGCCGGGTCGTGGATCTGTTCATTGCGGCAGGCGTCAATGGCGTGACGGCGCTCGGGGTGACCGGCGAAGTCGCCCGGCTGGACGATGCCGAACGCCGCCGCGTGCTCGAGATCGTTGTCGAGCAGGTCAACGGTCGCATCGGCGTCGTGGCCGGAACCACCGCGGAGGGGACGCGGAGCTGCGTGGCCTACAGCGCGCATGCGCGCGCCGCCGGCGCCACTGCCGTCATGGTCAGCCCGCCGCGCATGGCGAAGCTCAACTCGGACGCGGTGGTTCGCCACTACCAGGCGCTGGCGGATGCGGTGGACATTGACATTGTGATCCAGGACTACCCGCCGATCTCCGGGTTCGCGATGGAGCCGCCGCTGCTTGCGCGCATCGCGAGGGAGATCCCGCGCGCGCGGACCATTAAACTGGAGGATCCGCCCACCCCGTTCAAGACCTCGCGGATTCTCGAGGCGGCCGGCGATACCGCGGTCCGCATTTTCGGCGGCCTCGGAGGCGTCTTCCTCCTGGAGGAGCTCCTTGCGGGGGCGACCGGCGCGATGACCGGGTTCGCGTTTCCCGAGATCCTCGTGAAGATCGTCGCGCTGTTCCGCGCCGGATCGATCGATGAGGCAGCGGACCTCTTCTATCGGGCGGTGCCGCTGATGCGCTTCGAATTCCAGGAAGGGATCGGAATGGCGATTCGCAAGGAAGTGCTGCACCGCCGCGGCGCGCTCGCCAGTCCGACGCTCCGGCCGCCGGCCCCCGCGCTGGACAAGACGACTCGGGAGGCCCTCGATCGCGTCATGACGTGGTCGAGGAATCTGTGGCGCGGCTAGCGGATCGGATCGCGGCTGCTGGTTGTCCACGGGAGGTCACGAGGCCAGGAGACTCCGTCCAAAGGAACTCGAGAAAAGGCGAAGTCTCCTGATCTCTATTTCTTTTGTTGAGATCACGTGGCTGTCGGTGAAGTTATGAGCGGCCGCCGGTTCGAAGGGACGTACCGATGGATCTGGGACTGAAAGGGAAAGTCGCGCTGATCGCGGGCGCGAGCAAGGGGCTGGGGTACGGCGTGGCGCTGGCGCTGGCGCGCGAAGGGGCCAGCGTGTCGATTTCGTCGAGAGACGAAGCCGCGATCACCGGCGCGGCGTCGCGCATCGAGCGCGAGAGCGGCGCGAGGGTGCTGGCGACGACGCTGGACGTGCGCTCCGCGGATTCCATTCTGCGCTGGGTGCGGGCGACGGAAGATCACTTCGGCGGAATCGATGCGCTGATGACCAACTCCGGCGGTCCTCCGGCGGGGTTGGCGCTGTCCTTCGATGACGCGGCCTGGCAGGACGCCGCGGACCTGCTACTCTTCAGCGCCCTCCGCATGGTACGGGCTGCCGTGCCGTCGATGCAGGCGCGCGGCGGCGGCGCGATCCTCATGTCCACGTCATCGTCGGTCAAGGAGCCGATCCAGAATCTCGGGCTCTCGACGGTCCTGCGCGCGTCGGTATCCGCCCTGGCGAAGACGCTCGCGCTGGAGCTCGCGTCGTCCGGCATCCGCGTCAACCAGATCATCCCCGGGCGGATCGACACCGACCGCGTCCGCCACCTGGACGAGATCAACGCCAAGAAGCAGGGGATCTCGATCGACGACGCGAAAAAGAAGGCGATGGCGTCGATACCGCTCGGCCGCTACGGCAATACGGACGAGTTCGGCCGCGCCGGCGCATTCCTGCTGTCGGACGCCGCGTCCTACATCACCGGCGCGACGGTCCAGGTCGATGGCGGCATGATCCGGAGCGTGCTCTAGGACTTAAGGCCGAGAGCTCAAGCTGAGGGCGCGTGGGGCGAAACCTGAACCTGAACTGAAACTCGAACTCGAACTCGAACTCGAACTCGAACCTGAACCTGAACCCTAAAACCCGACGTAACACCTTAAAACCCTAAAACGTAAAACTCGAAGGATCACTTGTCCCTTTTCCGCACCTCCCTGCTCGCCCTCTCCACCAATTCCTGGTTGCGCGAGCGGGCGACGAAGACGGCGTTCGTGCGGCGCTCCGTCGCGCGCTTCATGCCCGGCGAGCAGGCCGACGATGCGCTGCGGGCGGCGGCAGAGCTGAAGCCGCAGGGCATCACCACGATTCTGACCAGGCTCGGCGAAAACCTGACCAAGGTGGAGGAGTTCGAGGAGGTCACCGCGCATTACCTCGACCTGCTCGATCGCATCGCGGCGTCGGGCCTCGATGCGCAGATTTCGATCAAGCCCACTCAACTCGGGCTCGACCTGGATCGCGAGCTGTGCGAGCGGAACCTCGATCGCCTGACCGATCGCGCCGAGTTGCGCGGCAACATGGTGTGGATCGACATGGAGAGCTCGGCATACGTCGATCCGACGCTCGCGCTGTTCCGGCGCTCGCGCGCGAAGACCGCGCGTATCGGCATCGCGCTGCAGGCGTATCTTCATCGCACCGGACGGGATGTCGAGTCGCTCCTGCCGCTCGGCTCCACCATCCGCATCGTCAAGGGCGCCTACCTCGAGCCGCCCGAGGTGGCGTTTCCGAAGAAGTCGGACGTGGACGCGAACTTCCTTTCGCTGTGCACGCGCCTGCTCGCGAGCGATGCGCGGCACGCGGGGTGCCTGCTGCATGTCGCCACGCACGATGCGGGACTCGTCGAACGCCTGTCCGCCTATATTGCGGAGCACGACGTCCCTCCCTCCGCGTACGAGTTCGCGATGCTCTATGGGATCCAGCGGGGGCTGCAGGCCAGGCTCGCCAGGGAGCGGAAGCGTCTGCGGGTGCTCATCAGCTACGGCGAATACTGGTTCCCGTGGTACATGCGACGGCTGGCGGAGCGCCCCGCCAACGTGTGGTTCGTCGTGCGCACCATGTTCGGCTGACGGGGCCGCTCGAATGTCTCGACGCAGGAAGTCCAAAACGATCTACGAGCCCGGTTCGGCGCCGCTTCTTCCATGGCCGGCGTTCGTTCGCCGGCAGCTATTACACTTCGCCTACGGCACCGCACTGATCGGGTTGTCGCTCGGCGTCGGCACCATCGGCTTCCATGTGTTCGCGGGGCAGGCGCTGATCGACGCCTTCCTGAACGCATCCATGCTGCTCGGCGGCATGGGCCCGGTCGGCGACATCAAGGGATTCGCCGGGAAGACATTCGCCGCGTTGTTTGCGCTCTATGCCGGGTTGATCTTCCTGATCTCGGCGGCGGTGCTCTTGGCGCCGTCGCTGCACCGGCTGTTGCACGGCCTCCACATGGCTGATCAGAGCTCCGCGGAAGATGAATCATGAGGCGCTCCGCGCGTCCGGCTGACGGACGAGCTCGATCGATTCACGCACAACAGCCGCGCCGACGTGCACGTGCTGCTGTCGCTCGACCGGAACCCGCCTGACGGGTGGGGGAGCCGGGGGCGGCTGCCGATCTCCCGGAATTACGGCGGCGGCCGTGTGTTCTACACGGCGCTGGGCCACCGGGAGGAAGTGTGGCAGGATCCGCGCTATCAGCAGCATCTGCTCGGGGGCCTCCGGTGGGCGCTTGGGGGGTGATCCCACGGGGACACTCAACCTTGAGTGTCCCGATTGAGTGTCCCCATTCAGGCGATTCATGTCGAAAGTGAACTATCTGACGAAACGTACAGTGCGGGCCGCTCGCATTCCCTTGTGTCTGGCGCTCTACGCTGTCGCCGCTGCCCCCACGCGCTCCGCCCCGTCAGCCCGGCCTCCGTCCGTCGCTGCCGCGCCGGTGATCGTGGACACGGATGCAGGTGCCGACGATGTGATGGCGATTGCGTTGCTGCTGGCCTCGCCTGCGGTGCGTGTCGAAGCGGTGTGCATCACGACCGGTCTCGCGCACGTGCAGCCGGGCGCCGCGAATATCCTGCGGCTGCTCGAGCTCGCCGGCCGATCGGACATCCCGGTCTATTTGGGACGGCCGGTCCCGCTCAGCGGGTCGCGGCAGTTTCCCGCCGAGTGGCGGCGCGAATCGGACATGCTGACCGGCGTCACGCTGCCGCGTGCGCGACGGTCGCCCGAGCCGCGCTCCGCACGCGAATTCCTCGCCGAGCGGCTGCGGGATCGCGCCCACCCGGTTGATGTGCTCGCTCTCGGCGGCCTGACCAATCTCGCTCAGGTGTTCCAGATGTCCCCGTCGGCGTCGCTCGGCATCCGGCGTCTGGTGATCATGGGGGGCGCGATCGGCGTACCCGGCAACCTCGGCGACGGCGGGGTCACGCACAACCGGACCGCCGAATGGAATTTCTTCGTCGACCCCGAAGCCGCGCGCCGTGTGTTCGCGTCCGGGGCGCCGATTCGTCTGATCCCGCTGGACGCGACGCGCCGCGTGCCGATCGATCGCACGCTGGCCCGCGATCTTCAGGGCGCCGGCGCGTCGCCGCTGGCCCGCGCCGTGATCGAGGTGCTGGGATCCGTCGGCCCGACGATCGACCGCGGTTCCTACTTCGCGTGGGATCCGCTCGCCGCCGCGGTGCTGATCGATCCGTCGCTCGTTCGCTTCCAGCCCGCCGGCATCATGGTCCGCCAGCACGCGCCCGAGGATGGACGGACGGTCGCGCTGCGCGGCGGTGCGAGACGAAACGCGCAGGTCGCCATGGACGCTGACGCGGCCCGGTTCCGACGCCTGTTCATCGACACGCTCTCCGGCCGCTCCGCCGGCACGCAGTGACCAGATACGTCGCCTTCCTTCGTGCGATCAATGTCGGCGGCCACGTCGTCAAGATGGACCAGCTGCGCGCGCTGTTCGAGTCGATGGGCGCGGCGAACGTCGAGACGTTGATCGCGAGCGGCAACGTCATCTTTGATACCGCGCGAAGAAATCCTGCCGCGCTCGAGCGGCGGATCGAAGTCGGGCTGCGGCAGGCGCTTGGCTACCAGGTGACGACGTTTCTGCGCACGCTGCCGGAAGTGGCGGCGGTCGCCGCTCATTCACCCTTCGGGCCGTCCGAGGCCGAGGCGGACGCGCGGTACGTGGGATTCCTGAAGGCCGCTCCCGCCGCGAACTCGTGCGCCGCGGTCGCGGCATGCAGCAACGCCTCGCACCAGCTGCTCGTGCACAACCGTGAAATTTATTGGCTGCGGCGGAACCGGCTCTTGGAGCTGACCGGCTCCGGCCTCGAGAAAGCGCTGGTAGGCGGCGTGACGTTCCGTAACGTCACGACCGTCAGGAAGATCGCGGCGAGGTGGGGGCCTGGACCGGTAAAGCGGCGCTGAAGCCGGCCGGGATCTCCACGTACGACTCATCCAGCGCCGCGGCCGACGGGCAACCAAGCAGCTTGATCGTGCGCATCAGGTCGGCGCGCAGGATCTCAATCGCGCGCGCCACGCCGGCGCCCCCCGCGGCGCCGAGCCCCCACGCATAGGCGCGGCCGATCAGCACGGCGCGCGCGCCGAGGCAGAGCGCCTTGGCGATGTCGCTGCCGCGGCGGATGCCGCCGTCCAGTAGCACTTCCACCTGCCCGTTCACCGCCGCCACCACTTCGGGCAGCGCGCGGAGCGTCGGGTGCACGCCGTCGAGCTGACGTCCGCCGTGATTGGAGACCACGATTGCATTGGCGCCGGCATCAATGGCGCGTCGCGCATCCTCTCCGATGTGCACGCCTTTGACGATGATCGGCCCGTTCCAGGCCTCGCGAATCCACGCGAGATCCGGCCAGGTGACGGTCGATTTTTCGAGCGCCGCCCCGACGTCGGTATACGGCATCGGCCCTTCACCGGGGATATCGACGTTCGGGAAACTCATCAGGCCGCCGTCCCTCATGAACGTGGCCAGCCAGGAGGGCCGGGACAGGAACTGTCCCACGTATGGCGCCATTTTGAAGGGATTGAACGACAGCAGCTCCTTCATGCCGTTGCGCAGGTCGCGCTCGCGCATGCCCGCCACCGGCGTATCGATCGTCACCACCAGCGCCGAGTACCCGACCTTGCGCGCGCGAGCCATCGTGCCGAGCGCCACGTCGCGGCCGCCGACCAGATACAGCTGGTACCACGCCGGCCCGGTGGTGGCTTTCTTCACGTCCTCCAGCAGGCAACCGGACAGCGTGGAGAGAATGTAGCCGGTGCCCGCCTCACCGGCGGCACGCGCGGCCACCTCTTCGCCTCGCGGATAGAACATGCGGGAGCTTCCAACCGGCGCCAGCAGCATCGGCAGCGACACCGGCGTTCCCAGCACCGTCGTCGACAGGTCGTAGGTCAAGTTGGCCGCGCCGCCGCTGCCACCGGTCGCGGTGCCGCCGGTCGCGGTGCCGCCCGTTGCGGTCCCGCCGCCTGTCGTTCCTCCGGTCGACGTGGTGCCGCCCTTTGCGCCGCCGCCGCTACC
>JBDTSX010000268.1:0-7002 GCA_039930925.1 Acidobacteriota bacterium
CTGGTTCTGGATCACGCTCGAGCTCACGGTGCCGCCCGTGGCCGCGCTGCTCTTTGCCTTCCCCTTCTGGCGGAAAGGCGGGATGATTTTCGGCAACATCGCGGGTATGGTCGTGATCTTCGGGACCGCGTTCGGATTGATCTTCCGCGAGTACGCGGAGCTGGATCGCGCGACGAAGGCGTGCCTGGACGCCGGTTTCGTGTGCTGGCCGATGCCCGGCGCGTTCACACGGTTCGCCGTCTATGCGTCGGTCGGCCTGCTCGAAGTGTTCGCGCTATTCGTCCTGAGCCTCAGCGTGGAGCGGAAACTTCGCAACCGCGACTACGCCCCCGAGTGGCGGTGAACTGCCCGAAGTGTGCAGCGCCGTCGGAGGCTGGAGCACTCGAGTGCCTTCGCTGCGGGGTCGTCTTTGCGAAGCTCGCCCAGCGATCCGCGCCCGCGGCGCCACGTGCCGCGCTGACTCTTCCCCACGACGAACCGGCTATCGTCCTCGCGCCCGTCCACGCCGGGACGAGGCATGAGTCGATCGTGTTCGCGCTGATCCGGCCCGCGGCGCTGGCCGGTCTCGCGGTGTGGACCTGGCAGCTCGCGCGGATGGGTGGCGCGGTGATGGAGTCGGTGCTCCACCTTCCGGACCTGGTGTTTCACGAAGCCGGTCACGTCCTGCTCGGGGTCTTCGGACACTTCATCGGCGTGCTTGGCGGCAGCCTGTTTCAGGTCGCGCTCCCCCTGATTCTCGCCGTGGTCTTTCTCAAGCAGCGCGATCAGTTCGGCGCCGCGGTTTGCACGTGGTGGGCCGGGCAGAACCTCCTCGACCTGGCGCCCTATATTTCCGACGCGCGCGCCTTGCAACTGGTCCTCCTCGGCGGCAAGACCGGCGCGGAAGTCGAAGGACACGACTGGGAATACCTGCTGACCGAATTGGGCTGGTTGCATCGCGATCACACGCTCGGCCTTGCGGCGTACTGGCTGGGGCTCGCGATGATGCTCGGTGCCCTGGTATGGGGCGCCGTCCATGTTGCCCGTCACCCGGGCCACCCTCCGGCATTGGAACCGACTGACTAATGCCTGTCTTGGCGTGGGTCGCGGTTGCGATCCTCTCGAGGCCGGCGGCCGATGCGCTCCGACGTGATCTCGTCGGCGTCGTGATCCAGATTGGCAAGGAGATCCATGACCGTCCCGTTCTCGAGCCGCGAGGTGAGATGGTTTTTCGAGGGAGCCGCGACTCAGCATCAGGCTCTGCGGCACTGGTATGAGACCGCCGCGCCGTTCGAGAGGATCGGCAAGGCGCGTCAGCCTGGGTTGCCGGACGCGCCGGCGCGAACCGATGTCTATCTCGTGCTCCCCGCCGCCGACGGCATGGGCTTCAAGTGGCGTGAGGGTGAATTTCAAATCAAGGGGCGCGTCGCATCGGCAGGCATCCAGGTGTTCGGTGGGCGGCATCAGGGTGCGGTGGAGGGCTGGGTCAAATGGTCGTATCGCAACGTCCCGGCTGCCTATCGCCGCTTGTTCGACGCCACCTCTGGAAATGGACTGATCACGGTGCCCGTCGTCAAGAGGCGCGTGCTGCGTAGAGTGCGCCTCGATCCGCTGACTGGAGGTGCGCACGAGGTCGACGCGAGTGCACAGGTCGATCGCGGCGCTGCATTCGAGCTGACCGATCTGGAGGTGCACGGGAGGGCATATTGTTCGGTCGCGTTCGAGGCCTTTCCAAACGATGCCGGAATGGACGCCGCGTTCACGGCGGCGGTCGAGACGTTTCTCGCGCCGCTGGCCGATGTGACTCTCGCTGCGGCGACGTCCATGTCGTATCCGACCTGGCTGCAGCGGATCACCGCCTGACAATGAGAGGCGCGCCGCGCCGGCGCCCTGGGATGCTTCGCGCCGCGGGCAGGACCTTCCCGGCAGCGAACGCGCTTCCGCCGCCGGCCCGCTCGGATCTACTATCGATGGGATGACAAATTCGGAGACGGTGGGCGCGTGCGCGAATTGTGAAGCGGAAATCCCCCGGGATCACGGATCCGCCTCATGCCCCCGATGCGGCGAGACGCTTTCGGTCGAGATCAACCGGCGGCTCCGGAATCCCGAAAGCGCCAGTCTGCTGGCGAAGCGCAGCATCCTGCCCTATGACGACCTGGTGCAGCCGGTGGAAGAGGTCGCGGCGGCTCCGGCGGGGGTGGACCCGCGGGTTGCCGGGCCGATGATTCGCGCCGCAGCGCGCCTGATCGACATGTTTGCCGGCATCCTGATCAGCTTTCCCGCGACGCTGACCGCGTTCCTGCTGCTGGCGCTTCTCGGCACGCCGGGTGGGATGGCCGAGTGGGCGCCGCGAATGCGCGAGCTGTCGGTCGCCGTCTTCCTCTTCTCCTTCGTCGGGCAGTCGCTGTACTTCACGCTCTCCGAATGGATCGGCGGCGCGACGCTCGGTAAACTGGCCTGCGGCCTTCGCGTCGTCTCCGAGGACTTCAGTCCACCGACGCTGCGGGGCGCGTTCGTCCGCGCGATCTCGTTCGTGTTCGACAGCTTGTTCTTCGGACTGGTTGCCCTCCATGCGATGCAGCAAGGGCGGCTTCGCCAACGCTATGGCGACAAGTGGGGGAGGACGATCGTGGTGAAGCACCGAGACGTGCCCGGCAGCGACCGCGGGTGGCCGCGGATACTTCTCGGGGTCGCGCTCGGCGGCGGGCTCTGGGCGCTGGCGGAAACGTATTCACTGGTCAGCCGGGTGCTGGCCGTTCACTAGTCTCGAGCGCGTGCAGAATCCCGCAGTTGCGACGGGATCGAGAGCATGCGCGTCCTCCTTCATCCGCACGAGTACGCAGTGCGACCTGAACGCTTCACGCTAGTTCGTCGCGCCGCACTCGTCCTGGCGATCTGCGCGACCGCCGCAGGCTGGCTCGAGGCCCGTCCTCGCAGCGACAAAACTCCGCCGCGTGTCTATGTCTTCGCCGCGGAACCCAGGGGGGCGGCAACCGAGGAGGAGCAGGGCCGGCTCGATTCGGCGGCCGACTTGCGCGAGGCGCTCCGCAAGAATCGCAAGATCGTCCTGGTCACTGACGCCAGCGAGGCGCAGGTGCGCGTCGAAGTCGTCGGCCGCGAGGAGCGCGAGATTCCCGGCGGCGGCTTTGGCGGCTCGACGCTGACGAAACCGATCCAGACCATCGTCCGGATGCACGTCACGTTCGGGCAGCGAGATGGGGAGCTCAAAGGGGTCGGGCAGGCGACCTGGGGCCGCGCCGCCAAAGACGCGGCCGAGCGGCTGGTGAAGTGGATCACGCGGTAGCCAAGGCTGAGCGCTCTGGACTGGGGGCTTGGGCCTGAATGCGCGCGCGGGTCTGTGATACAAACGGTCACACGCGGAGGGTGGCTGGATCCAGTTTGCATGACCGCCGGCTCCGGCTCCGCCGGAAGTCCGCCGAGCAGATGGTCTGATCGGTCGTCCGCAGGAGAAACATGCCTGGCATCAACCCGCACCTGGTCACCACCGCGTTCGATTTGCCTGGATATCGTGCCGTCCGGAACCTTGGCGTCGTCCGCGGCATTGTCGTCCGCTCGCGCAGCATCGTCGGGAACATCGGCGCAGGGCTGCAGACGCTGATCGGCGGGAATATCACGATTTATACCGGGCTGTGCGAAAAGGCGCGCACGGATGCTTTTCATCTTCTGCTGGAGCACGCCGCCGAGTCCGGCGCGAACGCGATCATTGGTGTTCGCTACGACGCCAACGAGGTCGCCGCCGGCGTGACGGAAGTCCTGGCGTATGGCACGGCCGTCGTGGTCGAGCGGCATGATGCCGCGCATCCATCGCCGGCATGAAACGGCAGCGTTCCGGATCCGGCGAAATGGTGACGATGAGATCAGCGACGTGAGCGCCGCCGCGAAGATTGCGATTGTGACGGGGGCGGGGACCGGCATCGGCAAGGCCGTGACGACCGCGCTGGTTGGCGAAGGGTACACGGTCGTCCTCGCGGGACGCCGCGCCGCGCGGCTGGAGGAAGTGGCCAATGCGTGCGATGCCGGTGGCACGCGCACGCTGGTCGTGCCCACTGACGTGGGGGACGCGGAATCCGTCCGCGCCCTGTTCGACGTGACCCACGAGAGATTCGGCCGGCTCGACCTGCTCTTCAACAACGCCGGCGTCAATGCGCCAGGGGTCCTGCTGGAGGAGCTGCCGCTCGAGGAGTGGCGATCGGTGGTGGACATCAACCTGACCGGCCCGTTTCTCTGCACCCAGCAGGCATTCAGGCTGATGAAGGCTCAGGCGCCGCGTGGCGGACGGATCATCAACAACGGGTCGATTTCGGCTCATACCCCGCGTCCGAATTCCGTGGCTTATACGGCCACCAAACACGCGATCACGGGACTGACGAAATCCACGTCGCTCGACGGCCGCAAATACGACATCGCGTGTGGCCAGATCGACATCGGCAACGCGGCAACCGAGATGGCCGCGCGAATGGCCAAGGGCGTTCCGCAGGCCAACGGGGAGATTGCCGCCGAGCCGCTCCTCGGCATCGAGCACGTCGCGCGCGCCGTCGTCTATATGGCTGGCCTGCCGCTCGACGCGAACGTGCAGTTCATGACGGTGATGGCGACGAAGATGCCATTCGTCGGCCGCGGCTGACGGCAGGACGGGCGGATCGATCCGAGACCACCGAGGGAGAATCGCGATGAAGTCACAGAGCAACGATCGACGTGGTTTTCTGCACGGCATGATTGCCGGGACGCTGGCCGCGGCGGCGCCTGCGGCGCTCGATGCCCAGACCCCCGTCCCGGCACAGAACCAGGCAGAGTTTTCATTCCTGCCGCAGTACGCGCGAGCCCAGCACTACCAGTCCCTCAAGCAATCCAGTTACGACAAGACCGGAGGCAACAGCGATCGCTGGCCGATTGCGGCGGGCGCGGTCCAGGAGGTGTTCAACGCCACCGGGCCGGGCGTGATCACGCACATCTGGTTCACGATTGCGGCGCGGGGCGGCGACCATCTGAAAGAGCTGGTGCTGCGCGGCTACTGGGACGGCAACGCCAAGCCGAGCGTGGAAGTGCCGATCGGAGACTTCTTCGGACTGAACCTCAACGCCTACCAGATCTATCAGTCGGAGTATCTCGCCTGCTCGCCGGGGCGCTCCCTCAACTGCTACTTTGCGATGCCCTACCAGCGCTCCGCGCGGTTCACCGTGACGAACGAAGGCAGTCTCGAGGTCAACTCCTTCTACTCGAACATCGACTACCTCAGCGTCCCGCGCCTGCCGAACGACACGGTGTACTTCCACGCGCAGTATCGCCAGAGCTCACCCGCTACCCCTGTCGCCGGTAAGGATCCGAAGCTGAATCCTGACGGCAAGCTGAACCACGTCTACATGGAGGCGCGGGGCCGCGGCCACCTGATGGGCGTCACCCTGGGCGTGGTGCAGAACGCCAACGGCTGGTGGGGTGAAGGGGATGAGATGATCTTCGTCGACGACGAGTCGAAGCCGGCGATCGTGGGAACGGGCAGCGAGGACTATTTCCTCGGGAGCTGGAACTTTGGCGGCCGCGACGGCGCGATCCCCTTCAGCCACTCGATGTACGGCGCCCCGATGATCGTCAACCCGGAGCGCACCGGTGGCCGGTACTGCTGCTATCGCTGGCACGGCGACAACCCCGTGACCTTCGAGCGCTACCTGAAACACACGATGGAACATGGTCACGCCAACGACCGCGGGGACAACTTCTTTTCCGCCGCCTACTGGTATCAGGCAACGCCGTACACGGACTTTCCGCCGCTTCCCCCGGTGGCGGCGAGGATTCCCCAGGTAAAAACCGCCTAGACAATATGGCGCGGGCGTTTTCAGGAACTCGCGGCGCCCGTTCTGCTAGGGTTGAGGGATGAAGAGCCTCGCGCGGCTGCTCTGGTGGCGGCTCGGCGGGATTTCCATCAGTCCCTGGGCCGCCCCGGGCGAGACGGCGTGTCTTGCCGAGTACGCCCGCAACAAGCATCGCCTCGCGGAGATCGGCGTCTGGGAAGGGGGCACCACGAAAGTGCTGCGGAAGGTGATGGCGCCGGATGGGGTCTTGTTCGCGATCGATCCGTTTCCGGGCGGACGCGCCGGCATCAGTTATCAGCAACCGATCGCGCACGGGGAAGTCCGGCGCATCCGGAACGGCACCGTCATCTGGCTGCGAACGACCGGGGCCCTTGCCGCGAACGACCCGCGCGTTTCCGCCGCGCCGTTCGACTTCATCTTCATCGATTCCGACCACACCTTCGACGGCCTGAAGGCGGATTGGAACGCCTGGTCGCCCCACGCGTCGCACATCGTCGCGCTGCACGACGTGATCGACGACCCCAGTCAGGGCAGCGTTCGCTTCGCCCGGGAGCACATCTTCACCGACCCGCGGTTTACGCTGGTCAAGACCGTCGGATGCCTGGCGGTACTGGAGCGCCGGTAACCGGCCCGGCCATCGCGGCTCCGCGAGCCATTGCCGCGGCCGTGTCCGCTAGCGGCCGATCTGGACCGTCACCCTGTATTCGTCCTGAGGAATACTGCGGGTCCCAGCCGGGTATGGCGTCAGGCTCTGCACTTCGATAAAGAACCCCTCGTGCGCGGCCCGCCGCCTGGCCTGGGCCTCGACCTGGATGTCGTACGGGGCGGTGCGCTGGTTCGCCGACAGATCGAACCGGAGCGTCGCATCGCCGGCGACGATGCAATTTGCATCGATCGGGCACCGCGAATCGTTGGTGATGCCCACGAACCTGGCGGTGAAGCCGGAAACGGTCACCTGCTGCCCGACTTGTAAGGTCGTGGTGAGGGGGAGGCGTCCGGAGGGCGCCTGCGGGCTGGACGCGCAGCCGAATGAGAGAGCGGAGCCGATCAACAGACACGACAGTATGCGCATGGCCGTCGAGAAGCAGAAGGTATGCCAGTGTAAAGCGGCCGTCTGGCGCGGATTTTCGTGCCGTCTGCCCTCGATGTGACCGCTTTCTTGAACAGGCTACAATTCGTCCATGTGGATCTCCCC
>JBDTSX010000269.1:0-6999 GCA_039930925.1 Acidobacteriota bacterium
CAGCACCTGGCCGTGCCACGGCTCGTACAGCCCCATCGCCAGGCGGGCGATCGTGGACTTGCCGCTGCCGCTCGCGCCGACGAGCGCGACGCGCTGCCCTGGCTCGACGAGGAGATTGAAGTCCTTGATCAGCGGAGGCTCGAGCGGGCTGTAGCCGAAGCTGATGTCGCGCAACTCGAGTCGCCCACCGAGCTTGGCTGCAGGCACACCGGCGCCCGACGGCGGCGGGGCCTGCGTGTAGCGCGGGTCCTGCGGGTGGCGAAGCACATCGTCCAGTCGGCTGACATCACCGTTGAGCTCCTGCAGCAGCCCGCCGAATTCTACGAGGTCGCCGAGCGGCCGGATGAAGCTGGCGACGAGGATCTGGTAGGCGACGAGCATCCCGACCGTCATGTCCCCGCTCATGACCCGCAGTCCGCCCAACACGAAGACGACCACCGTCGTGAGACCGGCGACGAGCACCGGCACCGCGGCGGTGGTTTGCGCGATCAGCGACAGCGACTGCTCGCCGACCAGGCACTTGGCCTGGTACCCGCCCCACCGCGCGAAGAACTCGGGCTCGCCGCCGGTGGCCTTGAGCGTCTCGATCATCGACAGCCCGCCCACCGCCGTGCCCTGGAGCTTGCCGCGGTCCTGCAGGAGGCGGCGGGAGGCGTCGGCGCGGGCGCGCGCGACCATCTTCACCGTCAGGACGTCGAGCGCCGCCACCACGATCACCGCCAGCGTCAGCCACACGTCGTACCAGAGCATCAGCAGCAGATAGAACACCAGCACGCACACGTTGATCGCGGTCGTCGTCAGGTTGGATGCGACCGCGTGGGCCACCCGGTCGTTGATCGCGATGCGGGAGGCGATCTCGCCGGCGTAGCGCTGCACGAAGTACGAGATCGGCAGCCGCTGGATGTGCGCGAAGAAGCGGCTCGAATCGACCAGCGACAGCTTCGTCTCCAGCCGCAGCAGGTAGTAGCGCTGCAGCCAGGTCAAGGCCATCAGACCCAGCGCCGTCACCAGCATGGCCCACAGCAGCGGCCGCACCATGAAGGCGCGGCCTCCGAGGAGATAGTCGTCGACGAACACCCGGGCGAAGGTGGGCAGCAGGAGCCCGGGGGCGACCAGGAGCAGCCCGCAGACCGTGACGTAGATCAAGGCGGCCGAGGAGTCCGCGAGCCGGCTCCGCAACGAGCGCGCCGCGCTCGGCTTGACGCCGCCCCGCTCGAACGCCGGACCGGGGCGGAAGGTCATCGTGACGCCAGAGAATGCGTCCTCGAGCTCCGCGATGCTGATCTTGCGGGGGCCTTGCGCGGGGTCGTTGATGCAGGCCCTGCCGCGCTGGAAGCCCTCCAGCACGACGAAATGATTGTGGTTCCAGAAGACGATCGCCGGACACTCGACATCGTAGAGCTGCGACGCGTGCTCCTGCCTGAACGAACGGGCCTCCAGTCCGTATCGGCGCGCCGCCTTCAGCATGTTGGTGGACTTGCTGCCGTCGCGCGAGACGCCGCACTCGACCCGGAGCTGTTCGAGCGGCACGATCCGGCCGTGATAGCCGAGCACGATGCCGAGCGCGGCCGCGCCACACTCGGCCGCCTCCATCTGCAGGACGGTGGGGGTTCTGACGCGCCGGCGCGGCGCGGATGCGCGCGGTTCGCTGCCTGGGGCCGCGCTGTCGGTCATGGGGGGAGGGTCCGTACCTGGAACTACAGGCCGGTCGCGCGGCGCAAGGCCGGGATCACGTAGGTATAGGGCCTGCGCTCGTCGACCACCAGAGACGCCGTGCAGGGTGCACCGGGCTCGACGACCTGCGCCGGCCCCAGACCCGACGACCATTTGAAGCCATTCCGGGCGTTGGCGCCGTCGCTTTCGAGACAGATCCGTGCTTCGTAGACCGGACCTGCCGCGCCGAACGCCGTCACCAGTTGATCGTTCTTCAGCTTCTCGCGCATGTCGTCCGACGACGCGGCGTAGCTGGCCACCCATTCAACCCGGCCGACAATGTAGCCGTATTCCTCGCGCTTGATGTCGGATGGCGAGACCCGCGCCAGATCCCCGGTCCGCACTTTGGCCGCCAGCTGCGTCGGCACGTAGAGAATGGCGTGCACCTTGCCGGCGCAGAACGCCCCCTGCGCTCCGTCGACGATGGCCGGCTCGATCCGCAGCAGCGGCTCGTTTTCACGCACCCGGTCGCCGACGTTCTTCAGCACCTGCACGACCCGTCCGGCGGTGCTCACCGTGACCTCCGCGATGGTCAGCTGGCGCGCGCGCAGGATCTCGATCTCGCGCTCCAGGGCGTTGACCTCCGCCTGGACGACGTTGAGGTTGCGTTCGAACTCGAAGATCGAGTTGCGCGCCGCCAGCCCCTGGCGGATCAGTTCCTCTTGGGTGGCGCGCTGCTGCGTGGTGGTCTGCACCTCGCGCTGCTTGCTGAGGAGCAGCGCCTCGCTTCGGGCCAGCGACAGTGCGTCTGCGCGACGCTCTTCGAGCCCGGCCTGGTCGCGTCGAATCACCGCGACGACTTCGTCCGCGCGCAACTCGCTCCCCGGGCGGACGCTCAATCGCTGGACGGTCCCCACCATCGGCGCCTGCACGTCGAACAGGCGCTCGCCACGCATCAGAACGCCGCGCGCATCGACCAGATCGGGGATCGACCCGAGTAGGATCCAGCCGACGGCCACGAGCACCAGGCCGCCCATCGTCGCCAGGGCCAGCCACCCGATCGGCGAGGTCACCTGCATCAGCAGGTCCAGCTGCTCGGGCGACGAGACACGCTCGGCGGCTGGCTTGTGCCGGACTCCCTCGTTCACTGCTCGGGATTCTGTACTCGCCTCGGCGCTCCGTCAAGGATTTTGCCGCCCCCGGTCGGCTATCATCGGCGACGCGCGCCGACTTTGGTGCGCCAACGCTTGCAGGCAGCCGCGCGGCGGCAACAGTCCTGCCCGGGAGTGACGGTAGTGGCCGACGTGTATGTTCTCGGGCTCAGCATGTCGCGCCACGACCGGGCCGCCTGCCTGGTGAAGAACGGCGCCGTGTCAGGCGCCATCGCGGAGGAACGTCTCGACCGCCGCAAACGGTCCCTCGGCGCGCTCGCCTTCCGCCCCAGGGGCATCGTCGTCCCACCTCTCCGCGCGATGACGTATCTGCTCCGGCAGGCCGGGATCCCGCTGGAGCGCGTCGATCTCGTCGTCTGCGGACGGTCGATGACCTCGTGCCGCGAGACCGTGCTCGATTCGTTGCCCTTCGATCACCGCCGCGTCGTCGAGCCGCCGATTCCGGGTCACCATCTGGCGCACGCGTACAGCGCCTACGCCACGTCCCCCTTCGCCGAATGCGCGGTGCTGGTCGTCGATGAACAGGGCCATCACATCGATGGGCGGTTCGAGAAGTGCACCTGGCTAGAGGGTGACACCGGACCGCTGCGGCCAATCGAGGCGTTCTTCGGAGGCGGCGACGATCTCAGTCTGGGCATGTTCTACAACGCGTGTGCCGCCATGGCCGGCCTGTCCGAGGCGGACACACCGTCTGCCGGAAAGCTGATGGGACTGGCGGCGCTCGGGAAGCCGCACCCCGAATGGCCGCAGCTCGTCGCGCTGAAGCCTGGCGGCGACACGCGTGCGTCGCTGCGGGAGCTCGACGCGTTCCTGGCTTCGACGGGACTGCCACGGCGGATGCCGATCGACGAGGCGCCGCTGCGTCAGCTGGAGGATCTTCCCTTCTACGTGCCGGCCCGATGGGACACTCAGCTCGGCGCCGACCTGGCGCGAAAGGCGCAGGACGAGCTCGAACGCGCGCTGCTGCACATCGCCGGGTCGCTGCGCGAACGTTCGTCTGCCGACGCGCTGTGCTACGCCGGCGGCGTCGCGCTCAACTGCACGATGAACCGCCGCCTGCTCGAGGCCGGCTGGAAGGATGTCTTCGTCCATCCCGCGGCCACCGACGACGGCAATGCGGTGGGCCTGGCGATGTACGGCTGGATCGAATGTCTTGGCCACCCGCGGACGCCCCTCGAGCGATTCAGTCCGTTCACCGGCCGGGCATACCCGGTCGCTGACGTGCGGGACGCAATCGCGGCCTTCGGCCTGCAGGCCTTCAGCACGGCCGTCGACTCGAGCGAGGCTGCTGCGGAGCGGGCGGCGAAGGGAGAGGTGGTCTGCTGGTTCGAGGGCGGGAGCGAGTGGGGACCGCGTGCCCTCGGGGCCCGGAGCGTCGTCGCGAGCCCGCTCCTGCCCGGCATCCGCGAGCGCATCAACTCGACGATCAAGTTCCGGGAGCCGTTCAGGCCGCTGGCGATCAGCGCCACCGACGAAGGGCTTGCGGGTCTGGTCGCGCGCGACGAGGTGGCCTCCTCCCTCGCGCCGTACATGCTGGCCGCCGGCCGGGTGATCGACGATCGCCTCGCGCCGGTGCGGCACCTCGACGGTACGGTCAGGTATCAGATCGTCTCGCCAGCGATGCAGCCGGCCTGGCATGCGCTGATCGAAGCGTTCGGCCGGAGGACGGGTGTCTGCGCGGTGCTCAACACCTCGTTCAACACGCTGGGGGAGCCGCTGGTCGAGACGCCGATGGACGCGGTCCGTCTGTTCCTGCTGTCGGGCGCGGATGCGCTGGTCGCGCAGGGCGTCTGCCTGGCGCGGAAGGACATCTCCATCGCGGCGCTGACCCGGGCCGTCTCCAGGGCCTGGGCAGCCACACCCATCGATCCGCTCGGCGCCGCCTGCAGCCTCGAGGACGCGGGCTACGGCGATGCCGCGCTTCGCCTGCTGGACGACTGCCGGTATTCAGCGGACAGAGCTGTGGCAGCCGGCGCCGAGGCGTGCCGCCGTTACCATGCATTGCGGCTGCGTGCCTCGGTGCGCGACGGGGATCTCTCAGCCGCGCGTCGGCACGCCGACGCGATCCTGCACTGGTCGTCCCTCCCGCCCGAAGCGATCGATGCGGCGCGGGTCATTGCCGCGGATCCGCGGGACCCTCAGCACCAAATCGCCGGACGGTTGATCGGCGGCCTGGCGATGCCGGGCGGTGCGCTGCGGCTGCTCGGCTCCAGCGTCACGCCCGCGAGCTCGCTCAGGGCTGACCAACGAGAAACCCTTCCTTGACCAGGCGCTGCACGAAGAGCATGCGCTGCAGCACGTCGAGCTCGCCCGGGATCGCCGAGACGTCGACAGCACTCCCCTCCGAGACGTAGCGGAGCGCGGCCTCGAGATGCGCGGGATACGCGATCGTCGTGGTGTGAAACGACAGGACCGCCTTTCCGTCGGCGAGGGCAATCCGGTAGATCAGGCCTGAGCGGCGGGCCACCCGCGTCGAGAGCCCCGGGGTCTGCGGCGTTTCGATCTCCACGAGGCGCCCTTCGAGCCGCGGCCGCCGCTCGGCGACGAATCGCGCTTGCAGGGCGGCGAGCACGGAGGCCACCTCGATGCCGGCCGCGACCGACGCGAGCAGGCCGGCGAAGCGCTGCTGGAGATCGGCACCGTCCGCGCCGGTCCCGGCCGACAGCGGTACCGCTTCGCGGAGGCGATCATCGGTGCCGGCCCGGGCCAAGACCGCGGCCAGGAGCACGTCGGTCCAGGTCTGCGGCGTCACGCCCACTGTGACGTGCAGCGACGAGGTGTCGGAGGTCAGCGCCGAGTGGATGGTGCCGCGCGGGAGATAGATCAGATCGCCGGGATGTACGTCCAGCTCCTGCACGCAGGGCCCGGGCGTGATGGCGCGCCCATCGAACGGCTGGCTCTCGAGCGGCAGCCGCAGCGGCGCGTCGTGGAGACGCCAGTGCTTGGTTCCGGCGATCTGCAGCACGAACACGTCGTGGGTGTCGTAATGCGCGCCGAAGCCCTGTGCTGCTTTGGGCGTCAGATAGACGTTGGCATCGGCGGCGTGGAAGAACCGCTCTTCGAGGTTCCGGCAGAGCGCACCGAGCGCCGGCCAGCTCCGATCCAGACGCTGCAGCAGGATCGTCGCGCCGCCCTGGTATTCCGCCAGCACGCGCTCGACATCGCACACCCCGGTGAACGTGAACCGGCGCGAGCGCACGTCGTGCGTGAACGCGTCGAGCGGCAGATCCGGGCCGTTCCGGATCAATCGAAGCGACGGATAGCGCAGGTCGGCGGCGGTCAGGATCCGGTCGACATCGCCGATCGAGCACAGGCCGGCATAGTAATCCGCAGCGCCGCGCGACAGAACCAGCGGGCGTTGTTCCCAGTACTGGTCGAAGAACGTCCGCTCGTCGATTGAAGCGATCAGTCTGGCAAAGTCGAACACCGCAGGCGCATCAGCGCGTCCCGGATCGTGTGTCATAACATCCCGTTTCCAGCTCGAACGGTAAATTGTCCGACCACTGCGCCAGCCCGCCGGGCCCGCGGTCGCCGAACGTCTCCAGCAGTCCGCGAAGCGCGCCGCGGACCGAGGGCCATGTGAAGCCGGGCCGCGGGGCGCCGGGGCGAACCGAGAATCCCAGCAATAGCATCCAGGACGCCCCGCCGGCCGGCGGACTCCAGAAGAACGCCTGGCCCCGCGCCCTCATCTCTCCCAGATACGCATGCGGCGACGTGGCACGTGATCCGAACGGTGTGGCGTAGGCGACGAGCGTGTCGATGGAGAGATCACACTGCTCGAGGAGGTCGAGCACCGCCAGTGGCGAGGTGTAGGACGCCTGCAGCCATGCGACGCGACGCGCGAATCGCGGCGCCTCCGTCAGAATCTCGCGCACGAATCTCAATCCGTCGAGACCGCCATCCTCTGCCGCCATCATCGCTGCCCTGAGCGTCGCGACGCGCTCGAGCAGCGCATCGGATCGGCCCAGCACGCCCAGGTCCGTCACCGGAAGCGACCGAAGCGCTTCACCGTCGTGCGGCTGCCACCCGAGCCGGCCGTCCATCGGCACATAGGGCGGGTTGCTGATTACGACGTCGATCGTCCGGCCGGGCAGGCCGCACCGCCCCATCAGGGCGGCCCTTTCGTCTTCGTCGGTCAGCAGCGCGCTCATGCTGCCTTGCTCCACGCACATCA
>JBDTSX010000270.1:0-6975 GCA_039930925.1 Acidobacteriota bacterium
ACCTGATCCTCGAGTACGCGGTCGGCTCGATGACGGTCGCGGTCGGGTGGAGCGGGTACTTCCAGCGGATCCTCGCCGGCTTCGGCATCCACCTGCCCGCCTGGATGTCGGCGTCGCCGGACCCGGTGGTCGGCTCCCTGGTCAATCTGCCGGCCATTCTGATCGTGCTCGCGATCATGGCGCTGCTCGTCGTCGGCGTCCGCGAGAGCGCGCGATTCAACGCCGCGATGGTCGCGATCAAGCTGGCCGCGGTCGCGTTCTTCATCGTCGTCGGCGCCGGCTACGTGGAGCCGGCCAACTGGCACCCGTTCATGCCCTACGGCTTCTCGGGCGTGATGACCGGAGCGGCCGTCGTCTTCTTCGCGTATATCGGGTTCGACGCGGTGTCGACAACGGCGGAGGAAGCGAAGAATCCAAGCCGGGACCTGCCGATCGGGATCATCGCGTCGCTGATCATCTGCACCCTGCTCTATCTCATCGTCGCCGGGATCCTGACCGGGATCGTGCCGGTGGTGCAGTTCAAGTCCGATCCGCAGTTCCTGAACGCGCCGGTCGGCTACGCGCTGGCGGTCATTCACAAGGACTGGGCGGCCGGGCTGGTGTCCGCGGGGGCGGTGGCGGGCATCACGAGCGTGCTGCTCGTCATGCTGATGAGCCAGCCGCGCATCTTCTTCGCGATGAGCCGCGACCATCTGCTGCCGGCGGGCGTCAGCAAGGTTCACCCGACCTTCCGCACGCCGTACATCACGACCATCATCACCTGCGTCATCGTCGCGGCGGTCGCCGGGTTCGTGCCGATCAACATCCTCGGAGAGATGACCAGCATCGGGACGCTGTTCGCGTTCGTGGTGGTCTCGCTCGCCGTGATCATTTTGCGCATCAAGCGGCCGGAAGCGCGGCGGCCCTTCCGCGTGCCGGGTGGGCACATCATTCCGGTGCTCGGCGTGCTCTTCTGCGTCTACCTGATGGTCAGCCTCTCGGTGATGACCTGGGTGCGGTTCCTCGGCTGGCTCGACATCGGCATGATCATCTACTGGTTCTACGGGCGCACCCACAGCCCGCTCGTGGACAAGGCGGAAGCGGCGGCGCGCTCAGGGGCGGAGAACGGCGCGAACTTCCTGAAGATGCTCGGCTACATGATGCTCTTCAACGGCTTCTGCATCACGCTGCTGGCGTATCTGACCATCCTCAACGTGACCAACGAGGCGCTCGCGAAATGGCACGAGCTCGACGCGCTGCTGCAGTATGCCGGCATGCACATCAGCCCGGAGATCGCCGATAGGTTCGGGCTGAAGATTCTGCTCGCCGGCGCCGTGGTGACCGGGCTTGGATTCGCGCTGGGCAAGTCGTCGTCCCGGCGTTGAGATGGTGAAGGATGACCGCAACGCTCACGAGCTCGCCGCGACTGGCGGCCGTCAGGTGACCGGATGAGCGCGCGCATGCTCGACGGCCGCGCGGTCGCGGCGCAGATTCGCGAGTTGGTGCTGCCGGAAGTTCACGCGTTCACCGCCCGCGCCGGGCGCCCGCCCGGGCTCGGCATCGTGCTGGTCGGCGAAGACCCCTCGTCCGAGATCTACGTGCGCAACAAGGTCCGCACCGGCACGGAGTCCGGGCTGTGGGTGGACCTGCAGCGGCTGCCGTCCACGGCGACGCTCGACGAGCTGCTCGCCCTGGTCGAGCGGCTGAACCTGAGCGACCTTCACGACGGCATCCTCGTCCAGTCGCCGCTGCCGGCCGCGATGGGGCGCGGCGCGGCACAGCGCGTGTTCGATGCGCTCGATCCGGCGAAGGACGTCGATGGGTTCCATCCGGTCAACGTCGGCCGGCTCGTTCAGGGCCGCGCGGTCCTGATGCCGTGCACGCCGTCGGGGATCATCGAGATGCTGGTTCGTAACGGGATCGCCATTGCCGGATCGCATGCGGTCGTGATCGGCCGCAGTGAGATCGTCGGGAAGCCAATGGCGATGCTGCTGCTGCAGCGTGACGCGACCGTCACGATCTGCCATTCGAAGACGCCCGATCTGCCCGCGGTCGCCAGGACCGCGGATATCCTGGTGGCGGCGATCGGGCGCCCCGGGTTCGTGACCGCGGACTTCGTGAAGCCGGGTGCCACGGTGGTGGACGTCGGCACCACGGCGGTCTCCGATGCGGCCGTCGCACACCGTCTTTTTCCTCCAGGCTCGTCGCGGCTGGCCGACTTCGAGCGCCGCGGCTCGCTGGTCGTCGGCGACGTCCATCCGCTGGTCGTCGAAGTCGCCGGTGCGCTCACGCCGGTGCCGGGCGGGGTCGGGCCGCTCACCATCGCGATGCTCCTCAAGAACACACTGACCGCGGCACTGGCGCGGCATCCCGGCGACTGAGGCGATGCTGCAGGTCGCGTTGACGGGCGGGATCGCGACCGGAAAATCCTTCTGCCTCGCCCGGTTCGCGTCCCTCGGCGTGCCGGTCATCGACGCGGATCTGCTGGCCCGCGAAGCGGTTGCGCCCGGATCGCCCGCGCTCGGCGCGGTGGCCGCGCGATTCGGCGCGCCGGTGTTCCAGCCGGACGGCTCACTCGATCGCGCTGCGCTTGGGCGGATCGTCTTCAGCGATCGCGCCGCGCGGGCCGATCTCGAGGCGATCGTCCATCCCGAGGTCTACCGCCGCATCGGCGCCTGGTTCGCGTCACAGCCAGCCGGCACACGGCTCGCGATCGCCGACCTCCCGCTGCTCTTCGAGACCGGCCACCATCACGACTTCGATCGCGTGATCGTCTGCGCGTGCGCTCCCGCCGAGCAGCTGCGCCGGCTGATGGCCCGCGACCGGCTGTCGGAGGCCGACGCGCGCGCCCGCCTCGCGGCGCAATGGCCGGTGGAGGAGAAGGCCGCGCGCGGCGATCACGTGATCAGGACCGACGGGACGCTGGCCGACACCGACGCGCAAGTCCGCGTCGTGCTGGACGCGCTGCGCGCGGGGTAAGGAAGGCCGAGGGCTTTTCCTTCAGCCTTCAGCCTTCAGCCTTCAGCCTGTATGGCCTCGCTGTCCTTGGCCGGGGCGATCCGTTCTTCGACGAAGGTGTCCCACTCGTGGCAGTGCGGGCATTGCCAGAGGAGCTCCGTGCTGCGGTAGCGGCAGCGGATGCAGATGTGCGGGTCGAGATAGAAAATCGCGTCCCGCGTCAGCTCGACGTAGCGGTTGACGAGGCTCGGCGCGAGCTTCAGTTGGAACAGCGTCTCCCAGATTGTCTGGTGCAGCGCCAGCGCGTGGGGATTGATGGCGAGTGCTTCGAAGAGCAGCTCGAGCGCCTCGGGCGCGTGCGCGCCAGCGGTCAAATGCCGGGCGAGCGCCAGCCGGGCACGCCAGTCTTGAGGGTTGGCCGCAATCAGCTCTCGGCAGAGTGCGGGAAACCGCTCGGGCTCGTGCAACTGTCCGTAGACGGTTTCGAGCCGGGAGAACGCCAGGTAGGCGCGGTCCGGTGACGTCTGCACCAGCCGTTCCCAGGCTGCGCGGGCCGAGGCTGCGTCCCCCTGCCTCAGGCTGACATCTCCCAGATTGAGGTGCGCCGGCGCGTTCCGGCCGTCGAGATCGATGGCCGCCTGAAACCGCCGCGCCGCTTCGGCGTATTCGCGCCGCTTCAGCGCCGCCAGACCAATCTCGTTTTCAAGGAAGGCGAGGATCTGCTGATGCCGCACCTGCTGTTCGGGGAGATCGCGCGCGGCCAGCTTCTGCCGCATCGCGTAGGCCTCGGTCCATTGATGCTGTTCTTCGTGCAGCTTTTCGAGGTTGGACAGGGCGTAGCGGTTGCCCGGATCGAGCCGCAGCACTTCCGAAAAGGCCTCGAGCGCGCGATCGACGAACCCGCCGTGCTTGTAATCGAGGCCGAGGCACAGGAGGACGTTGGCATGTTCCAGCTTGCGCAGGTGCGGACGCTGGAGCAGCGCCTGATGTTCCTGGATCGCCCGTCCGACTTGCCCCTTCTCGCGATAGAGGTTGCCGAGGATCAGGTGAATCTCGAGCGGGTCGCCGGCCGCCTCGGCGGCGATGCTCAGCTCTTCGATCGCCGGATCGATCTGGTTGGCCACGAGGAAATTGAGGCCGAGCATGTAGTGCGGCGACTCGCGGGCGCGGCGCCGGTCGATCCACCGGCCATCCTGCAGCTTGTATCGTTCCCACGCCTTGCCGACGGCGAGGCCGGCGAGCAGGGCCAGCAGGACGAAGAGGGTCAGGTAGGGTCCCATCTCAAATCATCTGCGTGCGCCACAGATCGTGCAGGTGAACAACCCCCTCCACCGCGCGGCGCGCATCGACCACCACCACCGACGTGATCTTGTGCGTCTCCATCACCTTCAGCGCTTCGACGGCGAGCAGCTCGCGTTGGATGGTGATCGGGTTGGGCGTCATCGCTGCTCCCGCCGAGAGCTCGAGGACGTTGGACGCGCGGGTCATCAGGCGGCGCAGGTCGCCGTCGGTGAAGACGCCGGCGAGCGTGCCATCGTCGTTGACCACGCACGTCATGCCGAGGCGCTTGCTCGACATCTCGTGAAAGACCTCGGGCATGCGGGTCGAGACGCGCACGAGCGGCGCGGCGTCGCCGCTGTGCATCACGTGCTCGACGCGCATCAGGCGGCGCCCCAGCTTGCCGCCGGGGTGCAGCGAGGCGAAATCCTCGGCGCGGAATCCCTTCCGCACGAGCAGCGTCATCGCCAGCGCATCCCCCATCGCGAGCGCGGCGGTCGTGCTCGCGGTCGGCACCAGGTTCATCGGGCAGGCCTCTTCGGAGACGCTGCAATCGAGCGTGACGTCGGCGGCCCCGGCCAGCGTCGAGGCGGGATCGCCGGTCATCGCGATCAGCCGCGCCCCGGTCCGGCGAATCGATTCCAGCAGCCGCACCAGCTCCTCGGTCTCGCCGCTGTGCGACAGTGCGATCACCACGTCATCTTCGCGGATCGCGCCGAGATCGCCGTGGATGGCTTCGGCTGGATGCAGGAACCATGCGGAGGTGCCGGTGCTCGAGAGGGTCGCGGAAATCTTGCGGCCGATCAGGCCCGACTTGCCCATGCCGGTCACGATCACCCGTCCGCGGCACTCGTAGAGCATCTGCACGGCGCGCTCGAAGTGGCCGTCGATCCGATCGACCAAGGCCAGAATCGCCGCTGCCTCGGTGCGCAGGACGTTGCGGGCGAGATCGAGGCCGGAGAGCGTGGCGTTCATACCAGGGCCTCGCGGGCGATCGCATGGATGCGCACCAGCCTGGCGAGGAGCGGTTCCAGCCGATCGAGCCGCAGCGCGTTCTGCGCGTCGCTCTTCGCGCGCTCGGGCTCCTCGTGCACTTCCATGAACACCCCGTCCACGCCCGCGGCGACGCCGGCGGCAGCCATCGGGCCGATGAACTCGGCCTGACCCGCGGTCACGCCGTTCCCCGCGCCGGGGAGCTGCAGGCTGTGGGTCACGTCGTAAACAACCGGGTAGCCGAGGCTGTGAAGGATCGGGAACGCACGCATGTCGACGACCAGGTTGTGATAGCCGAAGCTGCATCCGCGTTCGGTCACGATGACGCGTGAGTTCCCGGCGTCGACGACCTTGTCGATCGCGTGCCGCATGTCGGCCGGCGCGAGAAACTGCCCCTTCTTGATGTTGACCACGCGTCCGGTCCGGGCCGCGGCAATCAGCAGGTCGGTCTGCCGCGACAGGAAAGCGGGGATTTGCAGGATGTCGGCGACCTCCGCGACCGGCGCCGCCTGCGCCGCCTCGTGAATGTCGGTCAGGACCGGCACACCGGCAGCCTCGTGCACGCGCGCCAGGATCCGCAGTCCTGCGGCGAGGCCGGGGCCGCGAAACGCCCGGCCGGAGGTGCGGTTCGCCTTGTCGAACGACGCCTTGAACACGTACGGCACACCGGTGCGCTGCGCGATCTCGCCGACCGCCAGCGCCGTGTCGATCGCGTGCGCTTCGCTCTCGATGACGCACGGCCCGGCGATGAGGAACAGCGGAGCGGCGCCGCCCACGGTGAGGCCGCCAACCTGAATCGGCTGCACGCCGCCTACCCTATCACGGAGGCTGCCGCCGGCTGTCCCGCCGCCAGCTTGTGCTGATGGCTGGCCGCGACGAATCCCGCGAACAGCGGATGGGGCTTGAGCGGCTTCGACTTGAACTCCGGATGGAACTGCACGGCGACGTACCACGGGTGCGCCGGGACCTCGACGATCTCGACGAACTTGCCGTCGAGCGACCGGCCGACGACTTCCAGTCCGGCGTCGGTGATGGTCTTCTCGTAGAGGCAGTTGAACTCGTAGCGGTGGCGGTGCCGCTCGTGGATGATCGACTCGCCGTAGAGTTGATGCGCGCGGGATCCGGCCTTCAACTCGCAGGCGTACGACCCCAGGCGCATCGTGCCGCCGAGATCGTCCACGCCGAGCAGATCGCGCAGCTTGTAGATCAGCTTCTCCGGCGTGTCGGGCGAGCACTCGGTCGAGTCCGCCTCCGCCATGCCACAGACGTGCCGCGCGTACTCGACCGCCGCCCACTGGAAACCGTAGCAGATTCCGAAATAGGGGATACCGCGCTCCCGCGCGATCTCCGCCGCGCGCATCATGCCGCGCGTGCCGCGGTCGCCGAATCCGCCCGGGACCAGGATGCCATCCGCGCCATCGAGCAGCTGTTCGCCGCCGCGCTGTTCGAGCGCTTCCGCCTCCACCCATCGGATGTTGATGCGCAGCCGGTGCTTGAACCCACCGTGGTAGAGCGCCTCGTTCAGGCTCTTGTACGAATCTTCGTAGCCGACATATTTGCCGACGACGTGGATGGTGATCTCTTCGGAGGGGTTCTTGATCCGATCGACGAGGTCGATCCAGGCGTCCATGTTCGCGGCCGTCTGCGGCAGGTGCAACCGGTCGAGCACGATGCGATCGAGCCCCTCGGCGGCCAGCACCAGCGGCACCTCATAGATGCTCGAGACGTCCTTGGCGGTGATCACCGCTTCTTCGTCGACGTCGCAGA
>JBDTSX010000271.1:0-6972 GCA_039930925.1 Acidobacteriota bacterium
GACGAAGACGAATGTGAAATCACTCGCATCGCTGAAGCGGTCCTTGTAGAAGGCGAGCGACTTGTCGAGATTCATCTGATCGACCATCTCTGACGTCATGCGGCGCGCCCTCGGATGATCCTGGGTGAGCGTCGAATTGAGCGTCTCCCCGAACGCGAACTCGGGCGTGACCTTCTGGTCCGCCAGCCTCGCCCTCGTCTGCGTCGTCACCACCCCGAACAGCGCCGGCGCGGGCCGCGGCTGCGTGAAGGTGAGATAGATCAGCTGGAACATCGTTTCCAGATCCTTGCGCGAGCCGCTGCCGGTCAGGCCCTCGTCGAGCTCGCCGATCATCGGCTGCACCGATGCGGCCTTGCCGGCGAGCGCCTTGCGCAGCTCGACGGCGCTGAATTTTCCCAGGCCGCCGGCAGCGACCACGCCGGCCGCGGTGCGCGCGGCGATGTAATCCTGATCGGGCACCAGCGACGTGCCGCCCGGGCTGAAGGCGCGAAAGAGAATCTCGTCTTCCTTGAAGGTCGTCGGCTTGAGGACGACTTTCACGCCGTTCGACAGCTCCCACTCGGTGATCCCGTACGCGTCTCTTGCCGTCGTCTTGACGACCGATCCGGCGGCCGGCGTGGATTCGAGCAGCGGCTGGTCGCCGGCGGCGTCCACGTACGCCGTGACCGCCTTGCCGCCCGCCGAGGCCATTGCCGCTGCCAGCTTCTTCTCGTCCGGTATCGCGACGCCGGCTTTCAGTGGAGCGCTGACCATGACGACGCGGTTGCGGTCGGGGATCCAGTTTTTGGCGAGGCCGTTGATTTCGGCGAGCGTGATCTCCGGCAGGAATCGCTGATAGAGGCCGGCTTCGTACTCGATGCCGGGAATCGGCTCCTGGCTGGTGAAATTCCGCGTGTATTCGTTGGCGAGACTCGCCGAGGGGGCGTTGTTCTTTTCCGCCACGGCCAGCTCGAGGCCGCGAAGGATGTCGCGTTTCTGCCGGTCGAGCTCGGAGGCGGTGAATCCAAACCGCGCCACGCGGTCTGCCTCCACGAAGAGCGCCTCGAGTCCGCGCTCGACGCCGCCTTCCTTGACGGTCGCGCTCAGCGTGGACGCTTCCTTCGTGCGCACGAACGTCCCGCGGTTGGCACCGGCACCAATGAACGGCGCATCAGGTTTCTGGGCCATCTCGGCGAACCGCGCGGAGAGCATGCCGCTGAAGAGCCCCTCGACGATCTGCGCCCGGTATGCGCCAATGGTCGTCGGATCGCGCACCGGCATCTTGCTGTAGACGCTGACGTTCGTGCTGGTCGCTTCCTTGTCGGTGGCGATCGTGAACAGCGTCTCGGGATGATCGGGCACGGGATAGGAGGGCCGCACTTTGGGGGTCGCGGAGGCCGGGATGGAGCCGAAATGATCCTTGATCATCGCCTCGACGGCCGCGGTCTCGAAGTCGCCGACCGCGACGACCGCCATCAGCTCCGGACGATACCAATCGGCATAGAACTTCGTCAGCCGATCGTGCTTGAAGTTCTGGACCACTTCCATGGTGCCGATCGGCAGCCGCGCCGCGTACCGCGACCCCTTGAGGAGCACCGGGAACTGCGTGTCCTGCATCCGCGCGCCGGCGCCGCGCCGCAGGCGCCACTCTTCGGTGATGACGCCGCGCTCCTTGTCGATCTCGACCGGGTCGAACGACACGTTGTGGGCCCAGTCTTCGAGGATCAGGAACGACTTGTTCAGGATTTCCGGCTTGTCGGTCGGCACCTGGAGCATGTAGACGGTCTCGTCGAAGCTCGTGAACGCGTTCACGCTCGGCCCGAACCGCATGCCGATCGACTCGAGGAAGGTAACGAGCTCCTGCTTGGGAAAGTGCTGCGTGCCGTTGAACGCCATGTGCTCGACGAAGTGCGCCAGCCCGAGCTGATCGTCGTCTTCGAGAATCGATCCGGCGTTGACGACGAGCCGCAGCTCCGCGCGCTTCTCCGGTTTCCGGTTCGGACGGATGTAGTAGCGGAGGCCGTTCGGCAGCTTGCCGGTCGTGATCTGCGGGTCCACGGGGATCGTCTGCGAAGGCGGGGCCGCCTGTGCGGCCGCGGCAGGCTGCTGCGCTCCCGCGAAGCTCGTGGCCACGAGGCACGTGGCCGCGATCATCGACAACTGCAGACTCTGGCGAATCGTCATGGCATATCTCCGCGAAACTGAAGGAGCGCTGAGGGAAAACGGAGGGAGGTCCCGGATTATACGCTCATCGGTGGCCGCAGGATGGCGCCGCCGCGTCCGGACACTCCCGAGGAGGCTGCTACTGTCCGCGCGGGGCCGGCAACGGCGGCATCTCGGCCGCGGCAAACCGCGGCAGCATCTCGTCGCGCATCGACAGGTGGTAGATGGCGGAGGCAACAATCACGGCCGCCTTCTTTACGTCGTCCTCGATGACCCGCTCGTAGGTGTCGAGGTTGGTGTGGTGCGTGTGGGTGTTGTACTCGATCGGATCCTGCTGGAAGCTGATGCCCGGCAGCCCCGCCTGATTGAAGGACGTGCTGTCGGTCCCGCCGAGCGTGCGTCCCGTGGAGGTCGTCGCCCCGTAAATGCCGAGATCCTTGAACGGAGCGAAAATCTCGCGGAGGGTCGCGGCGGCGGCCGGCGGCCCGAACACACTGGCGCCGCGGAGCTCGCCGGTTCCCGTATCGATGTTCAGGTAGCCCACCAGTTTGGCGAACTCCGGCTTGGGACTCTCGAACGAGCCGAAATGCTCCTTGACGTACGCCTGCGATCCCAGCAGTCCCTGTTCCTCGCCACTCCAGAGCGCGACCCGGATGGTCCGCCGCGGCTGCACGCCGAGCGTCTTCAGGAGGCGCGCGGCCTCCATCATGATCGCGCAGCCGATGGCGTTGTCGGTCGCCCCGGTCGCCGACTGCCACGAGTCCAGGTGCCCGCCGAGCATGACGACTTCGTCCCGCTTGTCTGTGCCCGGAATCTCCGCGATGGTGTTGTACGCGGTCCGCCCGTCCGGGTAGTTCCTGTTGACGATGTCGAATTCGAGCTCGACCGGGCTGCCGTCCGCGATCAGTCGCGCGATGCGGCCGTAGTCCTCGTTCCGCGCGACCACAGTCGGGACCGTCGTGGCGACGTCGTACGCCGCATTGTTGAAGGCGGCGATCTGGCCATGCTCGCGGCCGGCGTCGTTGATGCGGACCAGTGCGCCATTTTCGAGCAGGAAGCGATCGATCCTGGCCGCGAGCTCGCGGGCGGGGAGCGCTCCGGCCTTGGTCGGTTGCGCGCCACGGCCGCCCCGTCCACCGGCTCTCGACGGCGCATTCACATCGTATCGAGCGGTCAGGTCCTCGTCCGTGCTTCGCTTCGCCGGCGGCGTGATGTTGATCGGCACGACGCGCGGATTGCCGACCAACACGATCGATCCCTTGATCCGATCCTGCACGCTGCCCAGATAGGCGGTCAATTCGTCGGCCGTGGGCTGATCGGGGATCACGATGTTCACCGCGTGGCCCTTGACGGTGCCCTTCGTGCCGGGGGTCCACGCGAGCACTTCGAGCACGAGCGTGTCCTTCACCGGCGAGGTGATCGCGCCCCAGGCGAGCTCGTTCACCCAGCCGGGATGACCGAAGTCCCACGCCTCGAGATGGCCGTGGCTCATGCCCCAGCCTTCCATGGTCTTGATCGCCCATTCGCCGGCCGCTTTCAGGCTCGGTGAGCCGGTCAGCCGCGGACCGTACACATCGGCAAGGAAATGCAGCGTCCGCATCACCTGCGGGCGGTTCATTTCTTCGTCGCGGATGCGCGCATCGATATCGGTGCCGAGGCGCTCCTGTGCGGCGAACGGCAGAGCCGCGCTCGCGACGAGCGCAATCGCGGGGACGAGAACTCCCATTTTCATCGTGGGTCCAGTTTATCGCACGAGACCTGAGCGTCCGAAGAGGCGGGGCCACTCCTGTGACATCGCGCCGATCAACCGGGCCGCAGGGGCGACGTGGAAGCGATCTGCCAACGTGGAAGTTTTAGGGTTTTAGGTTTTAGGGGTTTTAGGTCGCAAAGTTCACGTCCGATTGAGCTTCGGCGCGGCAGAAACCCGCCTCAGCCTGCCAACTGAGACGGGGTGAACCTAAAACCGCACCAAACCAAGCTTAAAACCTTAGACCCTAAAACCTACAACTGCGCAGCTACACAATACGGCTGACGTAACCGTTCTTGCATAGTGGCTTGCCGGCGCACGATGTCGCCCGAGGAGGCATGATGAATCGCGATGAAATCGACGGCAAGACCGACCAGGTCAAGGGCAAGTTGAAGCAGGCCGCTGGCGACCTGACTGATAACGACCGGCTCAAGGGTGAAGGGGTCGCGGATGAGGCCGCAGGGGACGTCAAGGAAGGCTTCGGGCGCGGCCGCCGCAAGATTGGCGAAGCGATTGAAGATCTGGGCGACAAGCTGAAGCGATAGTAGTCAGGCTTTGGGAATTGGGCTTTGGGATTGAGGCCGGAACGAGCCAACACCCAAAGCCCAACCCCCAGACGCGCCCCCCGGCTTGTCCGACGTCCTGCCATCTGGTACAACTCACGGATCCTCGGCATCGCAGGAGTCCGTGTGAGCAGCGACAAGACCGTCAACGAAATCGTCGAGACCGAAGGCCACCTCATCGACTCCCGCCTGATGACGGAGATGTTCGATGCGGTCGTCCGCCACGGTGGCAGCTTCGAGGTCCTCGAGTTCACCATCGGGCGGACCAACGACGATTATTCACGCCTGCAGATGCGCGTCAGCGCCCCCGGCGCGGAGGTCATGCAGGGGCTCCTCGAAGAGCTTCTGACCTTTGGCTGCCGCATTGCGGGGGAGATCGACGCCGCGCTCCAACCGGCGCCGATTGACGGCTGCGCCCCGGACGACTTCTACTCCACCAGTAATCACCATACCTTTGTCCGGCACGCCGGCGTGTGGCTCGAGGTCGAGCGCCAGCGCATGGACGCGGCGATCGTGATCGAAGACGGTCGCGCGATCTGTCGCAAACTGCGCGACCTCAAGGCTGGCAACCCGGTGGTCTGCTCCCTCGAAGGCATCCGTGTGGTGCCCGAATTCCGGGAGCGCGACCGCCACGGGTTCGCCTTCATGACCGGCGGCGTCTCGTCTGAACGGCACGTCGAAACCAGCGTCGAGCGGATCGCCGACATGATTCGTGACGTGAAGCGGGGCGGGGGGCGAATTGCCTTCGTGGTCGGGCCGGTGGTCGTGCACACCGGGGCGTCGGGATATTTCTCGGACCTCATCCGTGCCGGTTTTGTCGATGTGTTGCTCGCCGGGAACGCGCTCGCCGTGCACGATATCGAAGTGGCGCTCTACGGGACGTCACTCGGAGTCAGTCTTCAGACCGGGGCGCCGGTCGAAGGGGGCCATCGCCATCACATGCGCGCAATCAACACCATCCGGCGCGCCGGAGGCATTCAGGCGGCGGTCGCAACCGGCCAGCTGAGCTCTGGCATCATGTACGAGTGCGTCCAGCACCAGGTGCCCTACGTGCTGGCGGGCAGCATTCGCGACGACGGGCCGCTGCCCGACACGATCATGGATCTGGTCCAGGCACAGGATCGCTATGCCGACGCGCTCGCCGACGTCGGGCTCGCGGTGGTCCTCTCGACCATGCTGCATGGGATCGGCGTGGGGAACATGCTGCCCTCCTGGGTCAAGGTGGTCTGCGTGGACATCAACCCGTCGGTCGTGACGAAGCTGGTCGATCGCGGCTCGGCCCAGACGATGGGGCTGGTGACGGATACGGGATTGTTCGTGCATCAGCTGGCCAGGAAGTTGGTTTGAGAGGTTTTAGAGTTTTAGGGTTTTAGGGTTTTTACGGTTCAGCGGGAGCTTGAGGGCTTGCACTCTCTGATCCGTTTCTGGTATCTTTGCAAGGTTCTGGTCGGCCCTGGGACACCCTATCTAGGCGCCGACGCCAAAACTCGAACCGCTTCGACCCGCTTAGAGGGCGACGGTCTTCGCTGCATGCGTCCTGACGGACGCCGCAATTACAACCTTATAGGGTAAGTCAGTTCCGGGTGCCGGGCCGCTCATGGCGGCTCCCTAGGCCTGGAACATTCAAACCGGCTGCGCGCACTCGCGAGTGCACGGGCTTCTGCCGGCGTTTTTTCTGTTTGACACGTGCGTGCCGTGTACGCGCGTGACTGGAGTTGTCCGAACCGTGCCGACGATCAGCCAGCTTGTGCGAAAAGGCCGCGACAAGGTCATCACCAAGACCAAGAGCCCGGCGCTGCAGAACAGCCCGCAGAAGCGCGGCGTCTGCGTCCGGGTGTTTACGCAGACCCCGAAGAAGCCGAACTCGGCGCTCCGCAAGGTGGCGCGCGTCCGACTGACCAACGGGATCGAGGTCACGACCTACATCCCGGGCGTCGGCCACAACCTGCAGGAGCACTCGCTGGTGCTCATTCGCGGCGGCCGCGTGAAGGACCTGCCGGGCGTCCGCTACCACGTCGTCCGCGGCACGCTCGACGCGGTCGGCGTCCAGGGCCGCAAGCAGGGACGTTCCAAGTACGGCGCGAAGAGGCCGAAGTCGTAGGACCCGTGAGGCCGGGCCGCGGGGCCGGGCGCGATGGAACAAGCAAATGCCGAGACGAAGAGTAATCGCAAAACGTGAAGTGCCGCCGGACGCGATCTACAGCAGCGCCCTCGTGACCAAGTTCATCAGCACGCTGATGAGCGACGGCAAGCGGAGCACCGCCGAGAAGATCATGTACAGCAGCATGTCGGCGATCCAGGAGAAGACCGGCGACGATCCGTTGAAGGTGTTCAAGAAGGCGATCGAGAACGTCAAGCCGTCGCTCGAGGTGAAGTCGCGCCGCGTCGGCGGCTCGAACTACCAGGTGCCGATCGAGGTCAACCCGAATCGCCGCCTGTCGCTCAGCATCCGGTGGCTGGTCAGCTTCGCGCGGTCGCGCGGCGACGGCAAGACGATGCAGGAAAAGCTCGCCAACGAGC
>JBDTSX010000272.1:0-6963 GCA_039930925.1 Acidobacteriota bacterium
CGATTGAAGTGGCGCTCGCCGCCGTCTGGCGCGCGCGCGGCTTCGCGCCGGCGGCGGTCGTGGGGCACAGCATGGGCGAGGTCGCCGCGTCGTGCGTGGCCGGTGCGCTGTCGATCGAACAGGCGGTGGCGGTCATCTGCCGCCGCAGCCGGCTCCTGCGGCGCACGAGTGGCAAGGGAGCGATGGCCGTCGTCGAGCTGCCGATGGCGGAGGCGCAGGAGGCGTTGCGAGGACGCGAGCACCTGCTGGCGGTCGCGGTGAGCAACAGCTCGCGATCGACGGTCATCTCCGGTGACCCTGCCGCGCTCGATGCGCTGATCGCGGAGCTCGAGCCGAGGGAGGTGTTCTGCCGCCGTGTGAAGGTGGACGTCGCCTCGCACAGCCCGCAGATGGATCCGCTCCGGCCCGATTTGCTGGCGGCGCTCGATGGCATGCAGCCGTCGCCGGGGCAGGTGCCCTTCTATTCGACCGTGTCGGGAGAGCTGACGAGCGGGACGGCGCTCGACTCCGAGTACTGGGCCGACAATCTGCGATCGCCGGTGCTCTTTTCCGCGGCGGTGCAGCGTCTGATCGCCGACGGACACACCACCTTCATCGAGATGAGCCCGCACCCGATCCTGATTCCCGCAGTGGAAGAGGGGCTGCGGGATTCCGGGCAGCCGGATCTCGTCGCCGTGCCGTCGCTGCGGCGGGACGAAGACGAGGCGCAGGCGCTGCTCAATGCGCTCGCGATGCTCTACGTGGCCGGGCACCCGATCGCGTGGAGCCGTCTCTATGCCGCGTCGGGGCGGCACGTCGACCTGCCGACCTACCCCTGGCAGCGTGAGCGGCACTGGTTCGAGACCATCTCTCAACTGGATCTCGCAGCGGGGGACGGCGCGCGCTCGCGCTCCGCGGGTTCGAGCCATCCGTTGCTCCGCCAGCGACTGGACGTGGCCGATCGGCCGGGCTCGCGGGTCTGGGAACTGACGCTTGACAAGCACTCGCCGGGTTACCTGCGCGATCACCGCGTCGGCGGCGCGGGCCTCGTACCGGCATCGGTCTACATCGAGCTGTTTCTCGCGGTGGCAGCCGATCTTGGTCTGACTGGTGCGTTCACTCTCACCGGCCTGGCCTTCGAACGGCCGCTCCGCGTGCCTGACGGCGACGAGAAGGTTGCGGTGCAAATCATCGCCGTCCCGGAGGGGACGAGCCGCGCAGTCGTCCGCGTGTTCGCGCGCGTTGACGGTGACTGGCAGCTCCATGTCAGCGGCCGTGTGGAAGCGGGCGCGGCCACGGCAGATGCCGCGGTACGAACCTTTGACCGGGCATCGGGTCGCGTGCTCGACCGGGACGAGATCTACGACGCGCTGCACCGTACGGGAATCGAGATCGGCGCATCCCTAAAGACCATCGCGAGCGGCTGGCGAGAGGACCATCGTGCCGGGGGTGACTTGGCGCTTGCGGTCTCGAAGGTGCACGAGCTGACGCAGTACCGCGCGCATCCGGCGCTCGTGGACGGAGCGCTGCAGTTGACGGCGCTCGGATCCTCGACGAGCGGCGTTGACAACCAGCCCGTCGAGCCGATCTCGATCGATCGCGTGACGCTCCACGGCTCCTTCGAGTCCGTCATGAGAGCCGACGTAGCGTTCGACAACACGTCGCAGCCCCTATGCACCCGTGCTGACGTGACGTTGACGACAGCCCGCGGTGCCGTCGCGCTGGAAATTCGCGGGTTGCGGCTCGCGAGGCGCCAGGATGCGGTCGGCCGGACGCGGCGCCCAGACGATTACCTGTTCCAGCTCGAATGGCGGCCTGCACCGGACGCCGCCGCTGCGCAGGGTGCGAAGCGTGCCGTCTCGTTTTCCGGCACTTGGCTGATCGTGGACGAGGCGGGCGAGGTCAGTGCACCACTTGCCGTGCGCCTTCGAGAGCGTGGCGCGGCCGTACGAATCCTTGGCGCCTCCGAGCTGGCGCCCGTCATCGCGCAGCAGCGGCCGACCGACCTCGCCGCCATCCTGTATGTCGCCAGCGACGCGGCACCTGCAGTGTCTGCCGGCCGCGAGGCTCGTCCGTCGCCGGCGGCCCGGGCCATGACCGTCTCGCAGCAGCTCGTGGAGTTTTTCAACACGCTCCCGGACGACGTGCCCACCTGGTTGGTAACCGCGGGTGCCCAGTGCGCGCGCGAAGGGGAGCGGGTTGCGCTCGCGCTGGCGCCGGTCTGGGGTCTGGGGCGCGCGTTCGCCGAGGAGCATCCTGAGCGCTGGGGCGGCCTGATCGACGTCGCGGCGGACGACAACCCCTCGGAGGCAGCCGCGGCGGTGGTCTGCGCGCTGTCGTCGGGCGATGGCGACGATCAGATTGCGGTCCGTGAGGGCGTTCGGCACATGTTTCGCCTGTCGCAGGCAAAACCTGGGGCGGGTCGTGGCGTGAGCCTCTATCCCGATGCGTCATACCTGATTGCCGGGGGGTTGGGGGAGCTCGGGCTCCAGGTAGCGCGCTCGATGGTCGAGCAGGGCGCGCGCAGACTGATTCTGCTAGGGCGGACACCATTGCCGCCTCGACACGACTGGACGGGCTCACACCCCGGGCCGGTGGCCGGGCGGATCGCCGCCATCCGTTCGCTCGAGGCATCCGGCGCCACGGTGCACGTCGGCGTGCTGGACGTCGCGGAACGGCCGGCGCTCTCGGCATTCCTTGAAACATTCGCGGCCGAGGGGTGGCCGCCGATTCGCGGCGTGGTTCAGTGTGCCGGCGTCCTCGAGGGGCGCCTGCTCGAGCAGCTCGATGCGTCCACGCTCCATCGCGTGCTGCTCCCGAAGGTGGTCGGTACGTGGAATCTGCACGAGCTGACGGCGACCGCTCCTCTCGATTTCTTCGTGGCGTTCTCGTCGATGGCCGCGCTGCTACCGTCGCCGGGGCAGGGAAGTTATGCGGCGGGTAATGCGTTTCTCGACGCGCTGGCGTATGAGCGACACGCACTCGGCCTGCCCGCCCTGTCGATCAACTGGGGACCGTGGGCAGAGATCGGCATGGCCGCGGCACTTGCCGACAACTCGTCGCGGCTGGCGTCCAGTGGCATCGGGCCGCTCGCGCCACACGACGCCGTGGCCGCTTTCTCGCGCGCCGTCGGGCGGCGCTCCCCGCAGATGGCGATCATTTCGATCGATCGGCCGGCGGCTGGCAGGCGGCGGACACGACCTGCAATGCTGCAGTCTCTCGAGGCGACGCCGCTGGAGGCCGATGGCCAGCCGGCGGTGAACGGCGCGGGCGATCTGCGGCAGTCCATGACGTCGGCGCCGTCGGTCGAAGCGCGCCGCGCCATCCTCGAGGCCGTGCTGCTGGAGCAGATCGGCGCAGTCCTCAAGCGTCCAGCCGCGCGGATCGAGCTCACCAGGCCGCTGCGCACGATGGGTCTCGAGTCCCTGCTGGCGCTGGAGCTGCGCAACCGGCTGGAGACGCTGACGTCGGTCAGGCTGCCGGCGACCCTCGCGTGGAACTATCCGACTGTGGCGGTGCTGGTGCCGTTTCTGGCGTCGAAGATGGGGATCGATCTGGCCGCTCCGGCCGCAGCCGTGTTCGCCACAGCAGCGCCGGGGCTTGCCGGTTTCACGGATCTCGACCATCTGAAGGATCTGCTGGACGAGATGGAAGGCATGTCGGACGCGGAGGCGCGCCGGCTCACGGGCGAGGGGCTGTGACGACCCGAGACCTGTCCGCCCTCGATCCTCGCCTCGCCAGTCTCTCCCCCGAGAAACGGGCGCTGCTCGAACAGCGACTGCAAGGTCGGCGCATTGCAGTTCCGGGCGCGGCCGCGGAGCCGATCGCCATCGTCGGCATGGCCTGCCGGTTTCCCGGCGGCGCCGACAGCCCGGATGAATTCTGGTCCAGCCTCGTCAACGGCGTGGATGCAATCAGGGAAGTGCCCGCGGACCGCTGGGACGTCGAGCGGGTCTATGACCCCGACCCCGCGCGCGCCGGGTTCACCAATTCCCGGCACGGCGGGTTTCTCGACGGGATCGACCGGTTCGATGCCGGCTTCTTCGGCATTTCCCCGCGCGAAGCCTGCCGCATGGACCCGCAGCAGCGCCTGTTCCTCGAGGTCGCGTGGGATGCGCTGGACGATGCGGGACAGGATGTGGACCGGCTCGCGGGATCCGACACCGGCGTCTTCGCCGGCCTGCACAGCCACGCGAGCGATTACTTCTGGTTCGATGTCGGGAGTCCGGAGCGCATGGACGCGTTCACCGGTCCGGGCACGTCGCACAACATCGTCACGGGGCGCCTTTCGTACTTGTTCGACTTCCAGGGGCCGAGCCTCATCGTCGATACGGCGTGCTCGTCTTCGCTGGTGGCGATCCATCTGGCCTGCCAGAGCCTCAGGGCTGCGGAATGCTCGGTCGCGCTTGCCGGCGGTGTCAATCTGGTGCTGTCGCCCCACTTCACCATCGCGTTGACGCGCCTGCAGGTCTTGTCCCCTGACGGCCGTTGCCGCGCCTTCGACGCGGGTGCCAATGGATTCGTGCGATCCGACGGCTGTGGCGTCATCGTCCTGAAGCGCCTCGCCGACGCCGTCGCGGCGCGCGACCGTGTGCTGGCGATCGTGCGCGGGTCCGCCGTGAACCAGGACGGCCGCACCAACGGCATCACGGCGCCGAACAGCCAGTCGCAGCAGCGGGTCATTGAGCGGGCGCTGATGAACGCCGGGGTTGCCGGGTCGCAGATTGGATACGTCGAGACGCACGGCACCGGGACGGCGCTCGGCGATCCGATTGAGATCGAGGCGCTCACTGCGGCGATTGGCCAGGGTCGAGACGCCGGCCAGGCGTGCCTGCTCGGGTCGGGCAAGGCGAACGTCGGACACACCGAGGGGGCTGCGGGCGTGGCCGGCGTGATCAAGGCTGTGCTGACGCTTCGGCACCAGTCCGCGCCGCCGCTCGCGCACTTCCAGCGTCTCAATCCGCACATTTCGCTCGGCGGCACGCCATTCGAAATTCCGACCGCGTTGCGGGCGTGGGAGGCCGCCGGGCAGCCGCGATTCGCCGGCGTCAGCTCGTTCGGGTGGTCCGGCACCAACGCGCACGCGATCCTGGAAGAAGCCACGACCATCGCCGAGCCATGTGCCGACCTCGGCGGTCCTTGGGTGCTGCCGATCTCGGCACGCAGCGAGCCGGCACTGCGCGAGATGGTCGCCCGCTACGGCGCGCTCCTGACCGCTGAAGAGGCCCCGGCGCCTGGGGATGTGTGCTACTCGGCGGCCGTCCGGCGAACCCAGCACGACTACCGCGTCGCGATCACGGGTGCGACACGAGCAGAGCTCGCGGATGGCCTGCGCGCGTACGTGGATGGCCAGGGCGGCTGGCGGATCTCACAGGGACGCGCGATCAGCGGCCGGCGCGGCTCGGCCGTGTTCGTTTTCTCCGGCCAGGGCCCTCAGTGGTGGGGGATGGGGCGGGATCTGCTGGCCGCGAACGCCGTGTTTCGCGCCTGCGTCGAGCGCTGCGCAGCGGCGATCGCCGGGCAAGCCGACTGGTCGCTGATTGAGGCCCTCAGCGCGGACGAGGCCGGATCGCGGCTGCACGAAACCCAGATCGCCCAACCGGCGCTGTGCGCGCTGCAGCTGGGCCTCGCGGCGATGTGGGAATCGTGGGGCGTCGTCCCGGCGGCGGTCGTCGGCCACAGCGTCGGCGAGATCGCCGCCGCCGTCACCGCCGGAGCGATGACGCTCGAAGAGGGCATGCGTGTCGCCGTTCACCGCGGCCGCGAGATGCAGCGCGCCCCGGGTGTTGGCCGGATGACGGCGGTCGAGATCGGGCCGGACGAGGCGGCGCGCGCGGTGCGGCCGTTCGCGGATCGGCTGTCTGTCGCCGCCGTGAACGCCGCGACATCGTCGGTGCTGTCGGGTGATCCGGCGGCGCTCGAGACCGTCGTTGCCGCACTCGAGGCGCGCGGCGTTCGGTGCCGGCCGCTGCCGGTGAACTACGCCTTCCACAGCGTGCAGATGGAACAGGCCGCGCGCGCGCTCGCGACCGCGCTCGGTCCCGTGGCGTCGCGCGCTCCGCGGATTCCGCTCGTCTCGACGGTCACCGGCGCGATCGTGAACGGCGTCTCGTTCGACGCGGCTTATTGGTCGCGTAACGTACGGCAGCCGGTGCTGTTCGCGCCTGCGGTCCGCGCCGCTGCCGGCCTCGGGCACCGCCTGTTCGTCGAGGTGGGTCCGCATCCGGTGCTGAGCTCCTACATCGCTTCATCCACCGAGGCGAACCGGGTGGTGTTGCCTTCGCTCCACCGCGGCCGGCCGGATGAGGCGTCGATGCGTTCGACCCTCGGCGGTCTCTACACCGCGGGATATCCGGTGGACTGGCGACGGGTCTATCCGGCCGGCCGGCAGGTGGCGCTGCCGCGCTACGCCTGGCAGCGCGAACGATACTGGCTGCCGGAGTCTACGAGCTCCAGCCCGATCGCCGCGGTGGCGTCACCGGCCGCCACCGGGCCCGCGTTGCCAGGGCGGCGAATCCGTTCGCCGCAACTCCACGGCACGGTCTTCGAATGCGAGATGACCGAGCAGTCGCCTGGATGGCTCGCGGATCATCGAATCAACGACGCGGTGGTGGCGCCGGCGGCGGCGTTCGTGGCGATGGCCGTCTCGGCCGCCCGGCGGGCGGCCGGTGAGCACGCGAGCGTCGGGGACCTGTTCATCCAGCGGCCCCTGTCGCTCCGCTCGGACGAGACGCGGATCGTGCAGACGATCCTGACGCCCGACGGTCCGGACTTCACGCTCGAGATTCAGTCGCTGGCCGCCGGCGCCGAGGATTGGACGCTGCACGTCAGCGCCCGCGTGTCTGCGAACGGCGAGGGCGCCGTCAACGGCGACGGCCTCGAATCGTTGGCGGTCCGGTGTAGCGTCGAAGTTCCGGTGGACGCTCACTACGATGCCCTGCGCCGCCACGGAGCGGACCTTCGCCCGCTGCTGCAGACGGCCAC
>JBDTSX010000273.1:0-6945 GCA_039930925.1 Acidobacteriota bacterium
CTGACCGCACTGCACCTCGCGTGTCAGAGCTTGCGGGCCGGCGAATGCACTGTCGCGGTCGTCGGCGGCGTGCAGCTCCTGCTTACGCCGGAACCGACCATCGGCTTCTGCAAGGCCTCGATGCTCTCGCCCGATGGCCGCTGCCGCGCCTTCGACGCGCGCGCGAACGGGTACGTGCGGAGCGAAGGGGGCGGCGTGGTAATCCTGCGGCCGCTGGCCGACGCGGTTCGAGACGGCGACGCGATCTACGCCGTCGTCCTCGCCACGGCGATCAATCAGGACGGGCACACGACCGGGATGACCGTGCCGAGCGGCCGCGCCCAGGAGGCGATGCTCAGGGCAGCGCTCGCCGGCGCCCGGCTCACGCCGTCAGACCTCCACTACATCGAGGCGCACGGCACCGGTACGGCCGTCGGCGATCCGATTGAAGCGTCGGCGATGGGCGCGGTGATGTCCGAGGGGCAGCCGCCCGGACGGTTCTGCGCCATCGGATCGGTCAAGAGCAACATCGGCCACCTCGAGGCGGCCTCCGGCATGGCCGGCCTGATCAAGACCGCGCTGGCGATCCGCTATCGCGCGCTGCCGCCGTCACTGCATTTCGAGTCTCCGAATCCCGCGATTGATTTCGACGCGCTTCGGCTTCGAGTCGTGACGGCACTGGAGCCCTGGCCGGATTCCGGGCTCGCCAGGGCTGGCGTCAACGGCTTTGGGTTCGGAGGCGCCAATGCCCACGCGCTGCTGCAGGAACACGCACCGCCGCGCCAGGACCCGGCACCGGGCCGTCCAGGTGACGTCGCGGAACTGCTGGTGCTGTCCGCGAAGTCGGCCCGCTCTCTTACCGATCAGGCCCGTGAGTACATGACCCTTCTCGGCGGGGACGCTCCGCTGCGGGACGTCTGCGCCAGCGCCGCCACCAGGCGCACGCCGCTTCCGCACCGCGTCTCGATCGTTGGCACGCGCGCCGAGGTGCTCGACGGTCTCGACGCGTTCATCGCCTCGGAGCGCCGAACCGCGGTCACGAGCGCGCGGGCTCCCGCGGCACCGGTGCCGCTCGCGTTCGTGTTCTCCGGGATGGGCCCCCAGTGGTGGGGGATGGGACGGCAGTTGTTCCGCGACGAACCGGTGTTCAGAACGACTGTCGAGCGCTGCGACGCGGCGATGCCGCGCGAAGCCGGCTGGTCGCTGCTCGACGAGCTCCAGGCCGACGAATCCCGCTCGCGCGTCAGCGACGCGGATCTGGCGCAGGTCACCGGATTCGCCGTGCAGGCCGGGCTGGCCGAGTTGCTGCGCAGCCACGGGATCGTCCCGGCCGCGGTATTCGGGCACAGCGCGGGGGAGATGGCGGCGGCGTTCGTGTCGGGCGCGCTGACGCTCGAAGCCTGCGTACCGCTGGCGTACCATCGAAGCCGCCTCCAGGCGAGCGCGCCTCCGGGCAGGATGCTCGCCGCGGCGATGGCCGAGCCTGCTGCGCTCGAGCTCGTGCACGCCAGCGCCGGACGCCTGTCCCTCGCCGCAGTCAACAGTCCGGGCTCGGTCACGTTGTCGGGCGACGCGAGAACGCTCGAAGCGCTGCACGAACGCCTGCAACGGGAGCAGGTGTTTGCGCGTCTCCTGCCATTTCCCGTCGCGTATCACAGCGCCACGATGGACGGCATCGAGCGCGCGCTGCTCGATGCCCTCGCGTTCCTCGCCCCCCGCGACACGGTCATCCCGATGGTTTCCGCCGTGACCGGACGATGGGTGCTGGGGCGGGAGCTTGACGGCGAGTACTGGTGGCGGAACGTCAGGCAGCCGGTGCGCTTCGCGGACGGCATCACCCGCCTGATTGCGGACGGTTATCGCACGCTGCTCGAGATTGGTCCTCACCCGGTCCTCGCGGCATCGATGACGGAGTGCCTTGCCGTGGCCGGCGGGGGCGGCACCGTGCTGCCGACGCTGCGCCGCAACGAGGACGAGCGCGCGGCGATGCTGCGCGCGATCGGCGCGCTGCATGCGCACGGGGGCACGGTGAACTGGACGGCGGTGTTCGGGACCGACTGGGCTCGCGTTCCGCTGCCACTCTATTCGTGGGATCGCGATCGGCACTGGTTCGAGCCGGCGCGGGATGCGTCGCTGCCGCAGGCGCCGGTGGCTGACCCAGATGCGCACCCCGTGCTCGGCCGGCGTCTCGAGACGGCGGCTGCCGCGTGGGAGTCGTCACGTGGGCAGGAGCGCGCGCGTTATCTGGACGATCACGTCGTGCAGGGCGCGGTGGTGTTTCCGGGCGTCGCGTACCTGGAGATGGCGGCCGCGGCCGTTCACCAGTTGCGGCCCGCATCTGGCGTGGTGCTGCGCGACGTCTCGTTCATCAGCCCGCTCTTTGGCGGAGCGGGGCGGTCCGCGCGGGTGCAGCTGACCATGGATCGCGACGGCCGGTTCGACGTGCAGAGCCGATCCGCTGCCGACGCGGCCTGGACGCTCCATGCATCCGGCCGCGCAGTCGCGCGATCGGAGACAGCGGCCGCTCCGATCGATCTGGACGCGGTCCGCGAACGTTGCCGTGTGCACGTTTCGCACGAGAGCTGCTACGCGCAGCTCGGCGCGCGTGGACTCTCGTACGGGCCCGCCTTCCGGGGTATTGAGAGCGTCGAGACCGGCAGCGGAGAAGCGCTCGGCCGGATCTCTCTCGATTCATCGCTCTCGACCGATGATCGCTACACGGTCCACCCGGCCCTGTTCGATGCCGCGCTGCAGGTGCTGATCAGCGCAGCGGCCTCGGCCGGCGAGGGCGACCTCTCGCAACTCTTTCTCCCGGTCGGCGTGCACGAAGTCACCTACCTCCACCCTGTGGCAGGAGAGGTGTGGAGCTATGCGCGGGTGACGACCAGGAACGAGCGGCATCTCACGGGCGATGTGCAGATCGTCGATCGGGCCGGGACGGTGCTGCTGTCGGTTCGCGGCCTTCGTTGCCAGGTCGTCGAGGGGGTGAAGCCGGTCGCCGAGTCGATGGACGACTGGCTGTACGAAGACCGATGGGAACCCGCACCGCCGCGCGGAGGGCCGTCGTCGGTCAGCGCGTCGAAGCTGGATCTGCCCTCGCTCCGAAACGAAGCCGACGCGATCGCCGCCGCGTCCGGGTGGAACCGGTATTACGTCGAGATCGAATCCGCACTTGACGCGCTGGCGTGCGCGTACGTTGAGGCCGCGCTCGCGGCGCTGGGCTGGACCCTGACGCCAGGCGCGCGGATCACGTCAACGGCGATCCGCGCCCGCGTTCAGGAGCCCCGTCGGGCATTCGCCGAACGGCTGCTCGGTTTTCTGGAGGCCAAGGCCATCCTGCGCCGGGAATCGGATGGCTACGTGGTAGAGCGCGCGCCGGACGGCCGCACGCCTGCCGAGCTCTCGTCCCGGCTGCGCGCGACGCAGCCCGGCTATCACGTCCACCTCGACCTCCTGGATCGATGCGGCGACGGTCTCGCCGCCAACCTGCGCGGCGAGCGTAGCGGACAGGAAGTGCTGTTCGGCGACGAGGGCTTCGCACTGCTGGAGAGGTTCTACCGCGAGGCGCCCGCATCGGCCTTCTACAACGGGCTCGTCGCCCGCGTCGTGTCATCGCTCGTCCGGGATATTCCCGAGGGACGCGGATTTCGGATGCTGGAGGTCGGCGCCGGCACCGGCGGCACGACCGCGGCGGTGATCCCCGCGCTCGACCGCACGCCCGAGCGCTACGTCTTCACCGACGTGTCCAGCCGGTTCCTGGACGCGTCCGCGGCGCGTTTCAACAGCGCCTTGTTCTTCTCGACCGCGATCTTCGACCTCGAAGCCGAGAACCCGGAAGACGCGGTCCCCGCGGAACGGTTCGACATCGTGCTCGCCGCCAACGTCGTGCACGCCACCTCGGACGTGTCTCGGACTCTGGCGCGGATCAGGGATCGGCTCGAACCGGGCGGCGTGCTCGTTTTGCTCGAGATCACGCGGCAGCCGATGTGGCTCGACCTGGTGTTCGGGTTGACCGACGCCTGGTGGCAGTTCACGGATCGCGAAGCGCGCCCGGACCACCCGCTGGTGAACGCGGCGCGGTGGGCGACACTGCTTGCCGCGTCCGGTTTCCAGGACGTGGCGTCGGTCGCCGACTCGGACCACCCGGGTGAGTCTGCGCAGACGGTTCTGGTCGCGAGAGCCCCATCCGTGGACACCAGCCTCTCGGATGGCGGCTGGGTGCTCCTGGCAGACCGCGCCGGCGCGGCGGCGAAGCTTGCTGACCGGCTCCCGGGTAGTGTCGTCGTCTGGGAGGCCGATCGGTTCGAGCGGATGGCCGCCAGGGAGTTCACCTGCCGCAGCTCGAACGCCGATGACCTGAGGGCGGTCTTCACTGCGCTCGATGTGGACGGCCTGCGGGTGCGCGGCGTCGTACACCTCCGGAGCCTTGATGTGGGTGAAGCGGACACCCCCGACGCGCTGCTCGCATCGCAGCGCGTGAGTTGCGGTCCCGCACTGGCCTTGATCGCCGCGCTCGGCAGCCGCGCGGCGCGGTCGCATGTGTGGCTCGTCACCGCGCGGGCGCAGGAAAGTCCTTCCGGCCCCACGCCTCTCGCCCTGGGCCAATCGTCGCTCTGGGGACTCGGGCGCGTGATCATGCGCGAGCATCCGGAGGTGCGATGCCGGCTGGTCGATCTGGGCGGATCGTCCGACGACGGCGACATCGACGGGCTGGCGCGCGAGATGCTCGCGGGTGAATACGAAGAGGAGGTCGCATTCCGGGCCGGCGCCCGCTTCGTACGACGACTGCACCGCATTCCGGCTGGCCGGCAGGACGGCGGGGACGAATCCCGTCCGGCACTCCCAGGGGAACACTGGCACGCGCAGATCGGCACGCCCGGCGCCCTCCAGACGCTCGCACTCCGGCCGTGCGCCGGCGCCGTTCCCGGACCGGGCCAGGTGGAGGTGCAGATTGCCGCGGCCTCGATTAATTTCCGCGACGTCATGGTCGCGATGGGCACGATCCCGGGGCTCGAGCAGGAGACCACGTTCGGATCGCGTCAGCTTGGTCTCGACGCCGCCGGAATCATCCGTGCCTGCGGCGCGGAGGCCACCCGCTTCCAACCGGGCGATGCCGTGATGGGGATCGTGCCGGGCGCGTTCGGGTCGAGCGGGATCACCGCGGAGGCGCTGCTGACGATCAAGCCGCGGCGGCTCGACTTCGAGCAGGCGGCGGCCGTGCCGTGCGCGTTTGTCACCGCGCACTATGCGCTCAACTGCCTCGCGCGCTTGCAGGCGCATGAGCGGGTGCTCATCCACAGCGCGACCGGCGGCGTGGGACTCGCCGCGATCCAGCTCGCGCGCGCCGCGGGCGCGGAGATCTTCGCCACCGCGGGCAGTCCGGAAAAATGCGCCTACCTGCGCGAGCTCGGCATCGAGCACGTGATGGATTCCCGCTCGATCGCGTTCGCCGACGAGATCATGCGCGTCACCGCGGGCGAAGGGGTCGACGTGGTGCTGAACTCGCTTGCCGGCGAAGCGCTGTCGGCGGGCCTCCGCGTCCTGCGCCCGTTCGGCCGGTTCCTCGAGATCGGCAAGCGCGACATCTACGAGGACGGTCAGATCGGTCTGCTGCCGTTCCGCAAGAACCTGTCGCTCCACGCGATCGATCTGGATCGCCTGTGCGTGGAACGCCCCGAGTACGTCGGCTCGCTGCTGCGGGAAGTGGGTGAGTGGTTCGACAGCGGACGCTTGCAGCCGCTTCCCCAGCGCGCCTGGCCGATCTCCCGGATCGAAGACGCGATGCGCTTCATGGCGCACGCGAGGCACATCGGCAAGATCGTGCTCTCGGTTGACGACCCGCTGGTGGCGCTGTCCTCTCCACGACGCCGGACGCCGACCGTGACCGCCGATGCGACATATCTCGTTAGTGGCGGCCTGGGGGGATTCGGCCTCGAGGTCGCGCAACGGCTTCTTCGAGACGGTGCCGGTGCGGTCGCCCTCATGGGGCGCCGCCCTCCGACCCCTCAGGCCGAGCAGCGGCTCGACGCCCTGCGTCTCGCGAGCGGCGGCCGCGTCGACGTGTTCCAGGGTGATATCGCGAGCACGACCGACGTCCGCCGCGTCCTCGCCGCGATCCGCGCCGGGATGCCTCCGCTTCGGGGGGTGGTGCACGCCGCCATGGTGCTGGACGATGGGCGGCTGGAGGAGATGACGTGGCCGCAGTTCGAGCGCGTGCTCGCGCCGAAGATGGCGGGCGCCTGGAACCTGCACGCCCAGACCGCGGCCGATCCGCTCGACTTCTTCGTCATGTTCTCGTCAATCGCGGCGCTGCTCGGGAATCCGCTCCAGGGCAACTATGCGGCCGCCAACGCGTATCTCGACGGGCTGGCGCACCATCGCCGCGCGCTCGGTCTGCCGGGTCTGAGCATTGCCTGGGGCGTGTTGTCGGGCGCCGGCTACGTCTCGGAGCGACGCGATCTCTCCGAATACCTCGCACGGCAGGGATATCTGGCGTTCTCTCCGGCGCAGGCGCTCGATGTGCTCGAGTATGCGCTGCGCGAAGCGCGCACGGCCGTCATGGCCGCACGCCTCGACTGGACGCGCTGGGCGGTCGCCTCGCCGACCGCCGCATCGTCGCCACGATTCCGCGGCTTCGCGGCACGGGCGGCTGAGTCCGGCGCTGCGCACGAAGCGGCGCGAACGAGCGCCGCGCTCGATCTCTCCGATCCGGCGACGAGGCGGCAGCGGCTGGACGACTATCTGCGCGACAAGATTGCCCGCGTGCTCGGCGCGCCGGCGGCCCGCATCGAGCCCGATCGGGCGCTGACGGAGCTCGGCCTCGATTCGTTGATCGCGGTCGAATTGATGACGGCGCTCCGGATCGACCTCGGCCTCGAGCTGCCCGTGGTCAAACTGCTCCAGGGGGTGTCGATGAACGCACTCGCCCTGCTGGCGCTGGAGCACATATCAGGCGCGGGCGCGGCT
>JBDTSX010000274.1:0-6942 GCA_039930925.1 Acidobacteriota bacterium
CCGTGTAGCCGGCGATCACGTTCGAGGTCAGCAGGACACCGGGGAAGTACTCGAACCCGGCGCCGTTGACCGACCCGTTCGCGATGAAGCCATACTCCCCGTTGGGTACGACGTTATTCGTGAAGACGAGGTTCGAGACGGGTCCGCCCTCGTCCGTCCCGCCGCTCGCGTTCATGTAGCCGCCGTTGTAGGCCGCGACGAGCGATGCGCCGCCGTCGGAGATAACGGTGTTGTGGTCGAAGGTGATGTTGTTCGGCGCGCTCGTGAAGAGCACCAGCCGTCCGTCGCCGCCGTAGACCGCGGAGGTGATGATGAAGAGATTGTTCCTGAACGCGATCTGGTTCGAGAACACCGGCGTGAAGTAGTGGTTGTCTTTTCCGGCCAGCCCGATCATCGAGCCGGTGTTGTAGACCAGGTTGTTCTCGAACACGATGTCCTGCAGGTATTTCCCTTCGTCGCGCGGGGTCACCACGATCGCGGTGCCGGGCTGCGCCGCCACCCAGTTGTTGAACATCACGTTGCCGCGGACGATGACGTGGATGCCTTCCTTGAGCTCGAACAGGTTCTTGACCTGGTGGTTGACGGTCGGCTGGTCTTTCCAGGCGATCGGCCGCGTCAGCACGTTGTTCTCGACCAGCACGTTCTCGGCAATCGTGTGCGCCACCGACGCCGCGCCGCCGATGATCACGACCTCGGAGCCGGCCTCGAGGTGGTTGTTGCTGATCGTGATGCCCGTGCCGCAGTTGAAGCAGCCGAAGGTGGTGGTGTCCTGCCCGGCCCGGAAGATGTCGCGGACGTCGCTGTTGACGAGCGCGACGTCGTGGGCGTTGGCGAGGATGCCGCGCCAAGCGCCGCCCACCGGATCGCCGCGGATGATGACGCGGTCGAAGCGGAAGCCGCTCGGGTAGAGCGAGGTGTCGGTCTCGGTGCCGATGCCGAGGCGCACGAGGTTGCCCGCATTCGCCGACCCCGCCTTGATGGTCAGGCCGATGAACACGAAGTTGTGCACGCCGGTCATCGCGTCAATCGCCGGCAGGTTGTTCGGGGTCTCGATGATCGCGAGGGAGCTGACGAGCGCCGGGTCGACGCGCTGGCCCGCAGGCGGCACGTTGGCACTCGAGGTCAGCGTGATCGACACCCCGCCGGCCGGGCGCTCGGGCAGCATGAAGTTGCCCACGTACCGTGCGCCGGCGTCGAGCACGAGGGTCTGGCCCGGCTTCGCCGCATTTAGAGCCGCCTGCAGATCCGCCCCGGCGGGCACCCGCACCACGTCCGGCGCGGTGACGACCGGCGCCGAAACCGACGCCGAGGTGAACGCCACGCCGTTGGTGTAAATGGTCGTGTCGACCACGAGTGGTCCGCTCGACTTCGCGGCGCTGACGTAGACGGCGCTCGCGTTCTTGAAGTACTTGACCCGGCCTGACCTCCGCACGATGCGGAACACGTCTCCCGCCGCCCATCGTCCGTCCCGCCTGTAGGCGCCGGACTCGCGCACGTCCCAGCCGCCATCCGCGTAGAAGGCAAAGGCGTATTGGATCAGTGCCGGGTCGGTGTTCGTGGTGGCGCTCGTGCCCAGCCCGGCGTTCATGCGGTGGCCCGCGGCCGGCACCAGCTCGGCGACGCCGTCGGCCGCGATCACCTGGACGCTCGTGCCGCCCGCGTCCGGGCACGCCGCGCAGCCGGTGATCTTCTGCACCGATCCGCCCGCGCCGGCGGTCGCGCGTACCAGGTTGGTCCATTGAACCGAGCCCTGCGCGGCCGACCATTGTGCCGAGAGCACCAGGCACCCCAGCACGAGGGCCGTCCTGAGAGTCGCAGCCGGTTTGTATCGGTAACCCATATGAATCCAAGTCCAATCTGGCGCTCACGCGCCCGGAAACAGGCGCACCACGGCCGCAGGTGCGATCTGGAGCACGTCGCTCCCGGCGCGGTGAAGCGCCTCAAAATGTCGTGCGAAGCCGTTGTGACCGAGGAGAGGGAGGCGCTGCAGGTATGGTCCGGCGGTGTCGTGCCGGAGTCACAAGCACTGGCCGGGAAGCCCGGCTTTCGGAAGACCCAGATGCTGGATCCGCCGACATCCTGCGGGTGCTTTTGTAGAGTTGCCCGCGGCGATCGCGGTTGCCATGAGGGAGGGCAATGGTTGTACCGCGTCGGCTTTGAAGGAAATCCCGTAGTTCACGCCATTCCGCCTGCGTGCGTCGATCGCGCACTGGCGCGAAGCACGGAACTGTCGGCGTGCTGACGAAGCTGGTGATGGAGGGCCCTGGAGAGGGCTGTACCGCCACCCGAACCCGATTGCTCAGCGTGATAGGCTCGCCACGTTGGCGCGAATGCAGGCAATCGTCGACCGCACACCGCACCGGGTGCCCGCATGAAACGGGCGCCGAAACGGCAGTCGTCGTGGACGGCCTGGCTCGCGCTTCCCTGTATCGCCATCGCCGCGCTCGTGGCCTACCGGACGGTCGGCCCGACCGGCACGGGACGGCTCTCGCTGCGGCCGGTGCCACACACGGCTCGGCCGGCCGATTTGCTTCCAGGCGATACCGGTGCGGGTGCCGCAGAGATGGCGCGCGAGGTGCCCCTCAGTGAGTATGTGAAGCTCTGCACGCAAGACGACGTCACCGGTTGTGAACGCGCGTGCGATGGCGGCGATGCCGCGAGCTGCAGGAGCCTCGGTTGGCTCTACGACCAGGGCAGCGGCCGCCTGAAAAAGGACGAGACCCGCGCGGCTGCGCTCTACCGGCGCGCGTGCGACGGCGGCGACGCGATGGGCTGCGCGAACCTGGGGGTCTTGTATGACTACGGCCGCGGTGTCGCGAAGGACGCCGCGCAGGCCGCGGCCCTGTATCAGCAGGCCTGCGACGCCGGCAACGCGCAGGCCTGCACCAACGCCGGGGTGATGTACGACAACGGCGCCGGCGGCTTCGCGAAAGACGAGGTGCGCGCCGTGTCGCTCTATCGGCGAGGGTGCGACGGCGGCCACGCCCACGGCTGTGCCAACCTTGGCTTGATGTACGAATTCGCGCTCGGCGGACTGACGAAGGACAACGTGCGGGCGGCGGAGCTCTATCGGCGAGCCTGCGATCGCGGGAATGCCCCGGGCTGCACCAGCCTGGGACGGATGTACGAGCACGGGCGCGGCGGGGAAATGAAGCTCGAGTCCGGCGCCGCGAACCTCTATCGGCGAGGCTGCGACCATGGTGACCCGCTCGGCTGCGCCAGTCTCGGCCGCCTGTACGAACGAGGCCTCGGCGATCTCGTTCAGGACGCCGATCGCGCGGTGGCGCTCTATCAGCAGGCGTGCGATCGTGGCGAGGAGACCGGCTGCGCGAGCCTGAAGCGGCTACGGCGCTGAGGTCCGCTACGAGTGACGTCTTTGCGTCTCCCTTCCCTCTCTCCCTTCCGGCGGCATCCCAGGTCCGGCTAACGCGGAGACTACAGGAAGGCGCTCAGCGGATGAAGTTGGGACGGGAGATGCCGTCCCGCGAGCCGAAGGCGCTCGAGCACAGCCGCCACGACGACTCTTCGTAGACCGCGGCCACGTAGTCGATCCCGGTCACCCGCGGACGGTCGCCCGCGGTGCATTCATCGAACGTCTTCAGGCAGAGTGACTGCCAGGTCGCCGGCACCGCCGCGCACGCGTCCCCTTCGGCGGTCCCGACCCGGCACGGACGGCCGCCAAACTGGAAATTCACCACCGCCGGTTCGATCAGGGAAGACTCGATGCGGTAGTGCTCGCGATTCTTGACGACGTCGTCGAACTCGTTCTGCCGCGGCTTCGAGCACCGCGCGCTCCGGCTGAAGTTGCGCACCACTACATCCGGCGACGTGATCGTCGAATCGGAGAAATCGAGCAGGAACAGCCGCGCGAGGTCCCCGACCTCCTTCACCGAATCATGCAGGCTGATGGTCGTGGCCGCCGTCACCCGATTCGCCGGATCGATGACCGCCAGCGTCAGGGTCAGCGCGGTGGGAACCGCCGCCGTTGCCGGCGCGCGCCATTTCACCGAAGCGCCCGTTCCGCTGAACGTGCCCGCCGGCGCCGCCCACTCGTAGATCAGCTGATCCAGCGGGGTGTCGGAATCCTGAACGGAGGCGGTCACGGTGATTTCCTCGTTCAGGTCGGCAAAGCCGGCAGGCTCATTGGTCCGCGCGCCGCGGGCGACGATGCTGGTTACGACCGGCGGGGTACTCTGGACGATCTCGTACTGAAAGGCGCCAGCCAGGACGAGCGACCTCCCCGCAACCGTGACCGCGACGTCCACGGTTCCCGCCGACCGCGGCGCCGTCTTCGCCACGATCGACGTCGGCGATTCCACGGTCACCTCCGTGGCGCTCACCCCGCCGAGGACCACGACGGCGGCGCCGCTGAAGTTGATGCCGGAAATCCGCAGTGTCGTCCCTCCGCTGGCCGGGCCGCGCGACGGCGTGATGGACGTCAGGGACGGCACCTGAGGGCTCGGCCCGGACGGCGAGCCGCCGCAGCGCCCCAGTGCGAAGGCTGCCGCCAGGATGCCGGCGGCGGTGATGACGCGCGCGCGAAATCGGAATGCTCGTGCCACGGCTCAGACGCAATCCCGCAAGCGCTCGACGCTGACGATGCCGCGGCGGCGTGGCGTCACGCTCGCGCGGATCGCCGCAGCGCCGGCGTCACTGCACCCAGTCGGCGATGAACACATTGATCTCACCTTCCGTTTTCGCGTCGCGGCCGGACGCGAACACGAGATGCTTGCCGTCAGGCGAAAACGTCGGGAATCCGTCAAACGAGGAACTGTAGGTGATGCGCTCGACTCCGGTCCCGTCGAGGTTCACGAGAAAGATGTCGAAATCCCGCCCCTTGGCATCGGCGTGGTTCGACGCGAAGCATGCACGTATCCAATCGAGAGCGGGGTTTGGTTACTGCTAAGATTACCCGATTTCAGATGCCGCACCCCGGAAGGCCCCGCCGCGTGCTCTTCGTCTGCCGCTTGAACCGGTCCCGCAGCGCCTCGGCCGAGCGGCTGTTCTGCAAGCGGCCGGATCTCGACGTCCGCTCCGCCGGCACGCACGGCGACGCGATGGTGCGGGTGAACCAGCGAATGCTGGACTGGGCGGAGGTGGTCTTCACGATGGACGACGATCAGCGCCGCTGGCTCGATCGCTCGTTCCCCGGCCATCCCGCCGTTTCGCGGCTGATCTGCCTGGACATCCCGGATATCTACCAGTTCCTCGAGCCGGCACTGGTGACGCTGCTCGAAGAGCGGGTAGCCCCTCACCTGAACCGCGATCCGGGCGCCCTCCGGCTCTAGCCGGACGCACCATTAAACCCAGTGGCTTCCGCGGTCAGGCGGATGAACGGACTACAACTGTGCCTGGCGCAGCCGCAGCGCGTTGAGGATGACCGACAGGGAGCTGAGTGTCATCGCCGCGCCGGCCCAGATCGGACTGACCAGGAGGCCGGTGATCGGATAGAGGATCCCGGCCGCGACCGGCACCCCCACGGCGTTGTAGATGAACGCCAGAAACAGGTTCTGGCGGATATTCCGCATCGTCGCGCGGCTCAGCCGCCGGGCGCGGACGATGCCGCGGAGATCCCCCTTCACCAGCGTGATGCCGGCGCTCGCGATCGCGATGTCCGTCCCCGTGCCCATCGCCACCCCGACGGTCGCCGCGGCGAGCGCCGGGGCGTCGTTGATGCCGTCGCCCGCCATTGCCACGACCCGTCCTTCGGATTCGAGCCGCACGATGATGTCGCGCTTCTCGCGCGGGAGCACGCCGGCGTGCACATCGCTGGTCGGAATGCCCAGCGTCGCGGCGACCGCTTCCGCGGTGGCGCGGTTGTCGCCCGTGACCATCACGACGCGCAGCCCTTCGCGCCTCAGTGCATCGAGCGCCTCGCGGCTCGACGGCTTGACGGGATCCGCGATCGCCAGCAGCCCGGCGAGCTGTCCATCGACGGCGGCGTAGACCACCGTGTGCCCCTCCTGGCGCAGCACCGTGGCGTGGTCCTCCAGCACGGCGGGGTCAACGCCCCGGCTCGTGAGCAGCCCGGCGTTGCCCGCCGCAATCGCGCGGCCCTCGACCTCGCCCACCACCCCCTGCCCGGTGATCGACTCGAAGGCGGTGACCGCCGGTAACGGCAGTTCGCGCCGGCGCGCCGCGGCCACGACGGCGGCGCCGAGTGGATGCTCGCTGGCCTGCTCGACGGCCGCCACCGCCCGCAGCAGCCATTCCTCGTCCACTCCCCGCATGCAGATGATTTCGGCGACGGACGGCCGTCCCTCGGTGAGGGTGCCGGTCTTGTCCACGACCAGCGTGTCCACCCGCTCGAGCTGCTCCAGCGCTTCCGCGTTGCGGACGAGGACGCCCGCCGCTGCCCCGCGTCCTGTCCCCACCATGATCGCCATCGGGGTGGCGAGTCCGAGCGCACAGGGACAGGCGATGATCAGGACCGCAACGGCACTGAGGATCGCCAGCGCGAAGCGCGGCTCCGGCCCCCAGAGGCTCCAGGCCGCCAGCGCCGCCGCAGCCACCAGGACGACCGCCGGGACGAAGTAGGCCGCGATCCGGTCGGCCAGGCGCTGAATCGGTGCGCGCGTGCGCTGCGCGGCGGCCACCATCCGGACGATCTGCGCGAGCAGCGTCTGTTCCCCCACGCGCTCGGCCCGCATCACCAGAGTCCCCACGCCGTTGAGCGTGCCGCCGGTCACAAGCGTGCCCGCCTGCTTCTCGACCGGCACCGGTTCGCCGGTGACCATGGCCTCGTCCACGAAGCTGTGTCCCTCCACCACCGTGCCGTCCACCGGAATGCGCTCGCCTGGACGCACCCGCAGCATGTCGCCAGGCTGTACGGTGGCGATCGGCACATCCCGCTCAGTCCCGGCTTCAATCCGGCGCGCTTCCTTCGGGGCGAGTCCGAGCAGGCCCCGCAGCGCATCGCTCGTTCGGGATCGCGCACTTCGG
>JBDTSX010000275.1:0-6912 GCA_039930925.1 Acidobacteriota bacterium
GCAGGCGGCCACCGGCCTCCTCGCCATCCTCGTGCTTCTCCTGGTCATGAACTGGTTCTTTCACAAGATCTACTGGGCCGGTTGGATTTCGCTTCACAGCCGCAGGAAGCAGGAACTGCTGAAGGACGTGGCCAGACCGCGGGTCTGGTGGGGCCTCGCGCTGCTCGGCTTCTCGTCGCTCTATCGCGAAGGCTTCGAAGTGGTGCTCTTCCTTCAGAGCTATCGCCTGAAGCTCGGTGGCACGCCGGTGCTCTACGGCGTCCTGATCGGTCTGACTCTGACCACGATCGTCGGCGGGCTCACCTTTGTCGCGCATCGCCGCCTGCCCTACCGCCGCATGCTCGTCTTCACCGGCGTGATGCTGGGCCTCGTGCTCCTGGTGATGGTTGGCGAGCAGGCGCAGGAGATGCAGCTCGCGAGATGGGTGCCGACGACGCCGATCGCGCCGCTGGAGCGGGTGATTCCCGGATGGATGGGACTCTGGTTCGCGGTGTTCCCGACGGTCGAAACCCTCGCCGCGCAGCTCGTCGCCGCCGCGCTGGTGATCGGATCGTTCTTACTGGCGCGCCCGCAAGCCAGGCCGTCGATCGCCGCATAGGCGGCAGGTCGGAGATCCGCCCGATGCGGCTTCCGATGCTGGCCTGTCTGTTCCTCGCCGCCGCCGCGTGCACGCAGGCGCCGGGCGCACGACTCCCACCCGACGGTAATCTCGTCCGGCCCGCACTGGTCGAGACCCTTCCTCCAGATTCGATACGGTGGTCGCAGCGGCGTCGCCTGTCGTGGAGCGACTTCCGCGGCGCGCCGCAGATCGGCGCCTACCCCTCGGCGGTCACGAGCTACGTGTTGCTCTACACCTCCACCTGCGACGCGAAGGTGTTCACCTCCCGGGTGGACGCGGCATTTGTGCCGCGGCAGTCGTGGGTCAAGACGTCGGTCGTACTGCTTGGTCCGGCGAGCCGCCGCGCCCTGCAGCACGAGCAGACGCATTTCGATCTCGCGGAGATCGATGCGCGGCGCATTCGCCGTGCGCTGGCCTCGCTCGCGACCCCCTGCGAGATGACCTCCGATGAACGAAACGCCGTGGTCGCGCGGTTCATGCAGGAAGACGAAGAAATCCAGGAGCGGTACGATCGCGAGTCCGGGCACGGGATCGACGCGGAGCGCCAGGGTGACTGGGAGAGCACCGTCGCGAGGCAGCTCGCCGCGCTGGCGCGATACCGGAACTGACGGGTGGCGGTACAAAGCGTCCGTGGCGTCCGGCTTCAGCCCGACGACGGCGGGGGCGAAACCACTTCTACTTCGCCGCCCCCGGCGGATCGGCGCGCGCCCGGACCTTGATGCCGGACCGCTTGACCGATACCGTCATTTTCCTCGGCGCCGGCGGCCCTTCCGGGCGCCGGTAGACGACCACATATTGGGAGGCGAGATCCTCGGCCAGCCCGGTCATCGCCGAGGGGATGCCCGAGTCCACCAGCACCTGCTGCAGCGTGCCTCCAGATTGCCTGGAGCCGTCTTCCAGAAATTTTTTCCGGTTGATGTTCTCGTCGAGATTTTCCTTCAGCGACTGGCTGGGCATCTCGTTCCAGCCGGTCATCGTCTTCAGTGTCGGCTTCCCGAGCGAGACGACGTGCAGGACGGCGCGGCTGGCGTGCAGCTCGTCGAGCAGGCGATCGGCGCGGATGCTGCTGAACTCCGGCCCCTCGAGCGTGAGCACGACGATCACCGGCCGCTCCGGTTCGTGCGCATTGAGCGCGTTGATCGCACCGCGGATTCCGTCGAGCAGGTAGGCTCCGGAGGTGGTGCGCGTGAGGAGCTGCCGCACGCCTTGGTACAACGTGTCCACGCGGTCGGTGAAGTCCACGAGCACGCTGTTCCGGCCGCCGGTGCTGACGAGCGCGATCTGCCCACGGCCGCCCAGCCGCTGGATGAACCCGCCGACCCCTTCGCGGATGAAGCGGAGACCGGGACCGGTATCGTCCACGAGAAGGGCAATCGTCAGCGGCGCCGCGGCGCGCTGCACGCCGACGATCTCGCGCGAAACGCCGTCTTCCTGAATGGTGACCTCCCCATCGCTGAGGTCGGTCACCGGGGTGCCTTTCTTGTCGACGGCGCTGATGTAGATGTGGCGGGTGCCCTCGAGTGCTCCGGACTGCGGCCCCGCCGCGGCGGCGGGAACCACAACGGCGTGCACGCAAAGCGCGACGAACGCCGGCAACGCGACATGGATTCGCTTGATCATGAGGCCCCTGACGTCCAGTTCCCGGCTAAGCCCAGCAGCCTATCCCCTCGCCCCCCGGGCGCGCAAGTGTCCGCCAGTGGCGCCCCAAGCCGAGTTGTAGCCAGAGTGGAGTTCAATCCCTCGTCTACCGTCCGGCTTCGGCCAGAGGCGGGCTTGAGAGCATCTCACCAGCTTGGCGTGATCGCTCGCCGGAAGGTATGCTCGGAGAGATGCGTCTCTTCCCCGCGCGAGCCTGCTATCGATCGGTCGTTATCCTGATACTCGTCACCGCCGCGGCGGCCTGCGGCTCCACCACACCGACCTCTCCAGGAGTAGTCGTGCCATTCAGCCAGGTTGACCTGCGCACCGGGACCGGCGCCGACGCCGTTGCCGGCAAGACTGTGACCGTGAACTACACCGGCTGGTTGTACGACTCGGCGAAGACCGATGAGAAGGGCGTGCAGTTCGACACCTCGGCGAGCCGAGGCCCGTTCGTCTTTCTGCTTGGCGCCGGCAAAGTAATCAAAGGATGGGATCAGGGCGTCGCCGGAATGAAAATCGGCGGCCTGCGCCGGCTGGTGATTCCGCCCGCGCTTGGCTACGGCTCGGTCGCGAACGGCCCGATCCCGCCGAATTCGACGCTGCTCTTCGAAGTGGAGCTGGTCGGCGTGCAGTGACGCCGCGCGGTCCGGCCCCCGGCATCGGCGCCACCAGCCGTGGCGTTCTCCGTCAGCCATAAGATCAGTCCTGATGGCCGACGTCCCCACAGTGCTCGTCCTCGATGACGATCCGGGCGTGCGTTCGACGATGGAGCAGCTGCTACGCGTCTACGGGTACGGCGCGGTCACCGCGGCCACGCTCGACGAAGCCCGCGCGCTCCTGCAGGAGACGTCAATCGAGGCGTTGATCCTCGACGTCGGGCTGCAGGGCGATGCGAACGGGCTCGACCTCCTCCACACCATCCGGAGCCGGAGCGAGTTCGACAAGACCCCCGTGCTGATCCTGACCGGCGCCACGTTGACGCGCGCCGAGGAAGTCCTGATCACGAGGCACCGCGGCTTCCTCTTCTACAAGCCGGAAGGCTTCGACACGCTCGTCCGTTTCCTCGACGAGTTGACCGGGCGCGATCGACCGCACTGAGAAGGCTCAAGGCTCAGGCTAGGGGCGCGAAGGACCGCCTCTTCGGGACATAGCCGTTTCGGCCCTGCGACTTTTCTCTGGTTTCGCGTTATAATGACTGTTTCCTTCCAGCAGCATTCTCGCGACTACAGGTCTCCTCATGATTTCAGTCAACGGCATCTCCATGCGCTACGGGTCGAAGGTGCTCTTCGACGACGTCACGACGACGTTTTCGGTCGGGCGGCGCTACGGGCTGACCGGCCCGAACGGCGCGGGCAAATCCACCTTCATGAAGCTGCTGACCGGCGAGCTGACGCCACAGGCCGGCAGCGTGGTCCGTCCCGACAAAGTCGGCGTCCTCAGCCAGGATCAATACGCCTTCGATCGCCTGCGGGTGATCGATACGGTCGTGATGGGTAATCACCGGCTGTGGGCCGCGCTCGAGGAGCGGGAGCGGCTCTACGCCAAGGCGGACATGACCCACGACGACGGGATGCGCCTCGGCGAGCTCGAAGGCCTCGTCGGCGAGGAAGACGGGTATACCGCCGAGAGCGATGCCGCGATTCTGCTGCAGGGCCTCGATATTCCCGACGAGCTGCATGAACGAACGATGGGGGAACTGCAGGGCGGACAGAAGGTGCGGGTGCTGCTCGCGCAGGCGCTGTTCGGCCAGCCGCAGGCGCTGCTCCTCGACGAGCCGACCAACCACCTGGACCTCGACTCGATCCACTGGCTGCGCGAGTTCCTGGTCCGCTACGCCGGCACGCTGATCGTGATTTCGCACGATCGGCATTTCCTCAACTCGGTCTGCACGCACATCGCCGACATCGACTACCAGACGATCATCACCTATACCGGCGGCTACGATGACATGGTCGTGGCGAAGACGCAGATCCGCTCGCGGATCGAGTCGGACAACGCGCAGCGCGAGAAGAAGATTGCGCAGTTGAACGACTTCATCCAGCGGTTCGGCGCCGGCACGCGCGCGAGCCAGGTGACGTCCCGGCGCAAGGAGGTCGAGCGCCTCGAGACCACCGCGCTGGCGCGGTCGAACATCCAGCGCCCGTACATCAAGTTCCAGATGAACCGCCCCTCCGGCCGCACCGCGATGGAGATCAAAGGCCTCAACAAGGCCTACGGCGATCTGCCGGTGATCGAGAACTTCAGCGCGATCGTCAATCGCGGCGAGAAGATCGTGCTGGTCGGGCGCAACGGTCTGGGCAAGACAACGCTGCTGAAGGCGCTGCTCGCCGACGCGCCGGACTCTCCCGACTCCCCTGCCGACCGGGATGCCGGCACGGTCAAGTGGGGGCACGAGGTCGCGATTGGCTACTTCGCACAGGATCACACCGGTGTGATCCGCAAGGGCATGACGGCGGTCGAGTGGCTGCACATGTTTGATCCGGATGCGTCGCGGCAGGACATCCACGGCCTGCTCGGCCAGATGCTGTTCAGCGGCGAAGAAGGGCTGAAGCCGACCGACGCGCTCTCAGGCGGCGAGACCGCGCGGCTGCTGTTCTGCCGGATCATGCTGCAGAAGCCGAACCTCCTGGTACTCGACGAGCCCACCAACCATCTCGACCTCGAATCGATCAACGCCCTGAACGTCGCGCTCCAGAAGTTCGAGGGCACGGTCCTGCTCGTCACCCACGACCAGGACCTGATGGAAGAAGTGGGCACGCGCGTGTGGCACTTCGACAACGGCACGATCACCGATTTCAAGGGCACGTACGAAGAGTACGCGGCCACCCTCGCGTAAACCCCGAATCAGCCCTAAGCCGTCAGCCTTAAGCCTTAAGTCCTGTACCTGATGCCATCCACGATAAACGAAACTGTTCCAGTCGGATTCGCCGCCCTCGGGCTCGGCGACGAGCTCGTTGCCGCGATTACCGGCCTCGGGTACGAAGAGCCCACCCCCGTTCAGCGTGAAACGATTCCGCTCCTCCTCGAAGGACGGGACGTGCTCGCCCAGGCCGCCACTGGAACCGGAAAGACCGCCGCGTTCGCACTGCCGATGCTGCAGCGCATCGCCGCGGCGGGCGACGGCCAGCGGCGGACCGCGCCGCCGCTCGGCGGCCTGGTGCTGGTGCCGACGCGCGAGCTCGCGATGCAGGTCGCCGAAGCCATCCACAAATACGCGCGCGGCGCCGGCCTGACGGTGCTCCCGCTCTATGGCGGCGCGCCGATGCATACCCAGATTCGCGGGCTCGAGCGCGGCCCGCAGGTGGTGGTCGCGACCCCGGGGCGCGCACTCGATCATCTCCGCCGCGGCACGCTGAAGCTCGACGGCCTGGCGGTCCTCATCCTCGACGAAGCGGACGAGATGCTGGACATGGGCTTCGCGGAGGACCTCGACACGATTCTCGAAGCGACCCCGAAGGGACGGCAGACAGCGCTCTTCTCGGCGACGATGCCGGCGCGGATCCTGGCGATCGCCGGGCGGCACCTGCAGAATCCGGCGCGAGTCAAGATCGAGCGCGAGAAGCACGCCGCCGGCAAGCTGCCGCGCGTGCGCCAGGTCGCCTACATCGTGGCGCGGCCGCACAAGGGGGCCGCGCTCGAACGCGTGCTCGAGATGGAGAATCCCTCCGCGGCCCTGGTGTTCTGCCGGACCCGCCTCGAGGTCGACACCCTGGTCGAACTGCTCAACGCCCACGGCCATAGCGCCGAGGCGCTGCACGGCGGCATGGAGCAGCGACTGCGCGACCGGGTGATGGGACGGTTCCGCGACGGCAGCGCGGAGCTGCTGGTCGCGACCGACGTGGCCGCGCGCGGCCTCGACATCGAGCGCATTTCCCACGTCGTCAACTACGACGTGCCCCCCGCAGCCGAGGCCTACGTCCACCGGATCGGCCGGACCGGCCGGGCCGGCCGCGGCGGCACGGCGATCACGCTCGCCGAGCCGCGCGAGCACCGCCTGCTGCGCAGCATCGAAGCGTTCACCAAGCAGAAGATCGAGATCGCGAGCGTGCCGACGATCGCCGAGCTGCGCGCCAAGCGGCTGGACATCACGCGCGCATCGCTGCGCGAACGGCTCCTCGCCGGCGACCTCGATGGCACGCGGGTCGTCGTGGCCTCGCTCGCGCAGGAGTTCGACATTGTCGACATCGCCGCCGCCGCCGTGCACCTGGCTCACGCGGCAATCGCCGGAGACGGCGACGACAAGGAGATTCCGGTGGTGAGTGCGTCCCCCTCGGGTGCTGCCGGCCGGCCCCCGCTCAAGGCGGCGCGCGGGCGGCTGGTGCCTCGCGGGGAAGGTGAGACAGAAGACCGCGGCAACCTGGCGCGGCTGTTCATCGGGGCCGGGCGCCGCGCCGGGGTGCGTCCCGGCGATCTGGTGGGAGCGATCACCGGCGAAGCGGGGATCGAGTCGCGCGCCATCGGCGCGATCGAGATTGCCGACGGCTTCTCCCTCGTGGAGGTGCCGGACGAACTCGCGGACGGCATCATCGCCGCGCTGCGCGCGACCAAGATCCGCGGCCTGAAGCCGACCGTCCGGCGGGATCGCGGGTAGCGGCGCGCGCCCGCGATGGCGCCGGCCTTCGGGTTGAATCCCCAGCGCGACGATTTATTCC
>JBDTSX010000276.1:0-6907 GCA_039930925.1 Acidobacteriota bacterium
GGCTACGTCATCGGCAGCAAGAATTGATGTGGTTTAGACATCGCCAAACACATTAGATCGCGTTCCAGCGGCCGACCATCTTGTGGCCCAGCGCGCTAATGAAAGAGACGGTGGTGCAAACGATCGGGCGTGTCCTCGACACGCGTCGGTGTCCGGCCACCGCCGACATCAAACGGCTCCGACAGCTGGAGCAGGAAAACGGGCGGCTCAACAAGCTCCTCGCGGACCGCGATCTCGAGGTCGAAGTCCTCAAGGAGATCACGCGACAAAATGGTCGGCGCACGCGTGCGTCGGCAGCAGGTCGTCTACGCGCCTGGAGGAGGTCGAACGCTGCCCCACTACGCACCTCCACGACGATGATGCGGTCGGGACGATGGCGCAGCGTGGCGCGGAGCAGGTCTCTATCGTGACCGCCGGCACGTCGGTCTGGGCCCGACGCGCTTCGAAGCGGACCAGATTGGGTCGATCGAGCTGGAGTTCGGCCGCGTCCTCAATCAGGACCACCCTTGTCCACGAAATGACGACAGTCCGAGACGAGTGATCGAGCGTCGCCATTGCTGCCAAGGGGGCGCGATTACTGCAGCCTGAAGTTCACCGTAACGGTCATGATCACGGGAACCGCTGTGCCGTTGACGACGGTGGGCGTGTATTCCCATTGCCGAACCGCTTCGAGCGCCGCTTGGTCGAGTAGCGGAATCGCTTGTGTCACGACGGCATTGCTGATCTTGCCAGCGGGATCGATCGTGATTTCAATGAACACCATTCCTTGTGCCCGCGCCCGCTGAGCCTCTGGCGGATAAACCGCATTGACGTTCTTGGTTTGTCGCGGATACGGAATGCCGGGAACGCCGCCTCTCTCCAGGCGAATCGGCGACACCGGCGCGGGCGGCGTGCGGGGCGAGGAGGAGGCCACGTCGCCGGAACCGGCCGCATTAGACGCCGGACGTGTGGCAAGGGGACCCTTGTGACACGCACTGGCGGTAAGAACGAGCAGAAGGAGCGCTACAACGCCAAAGGATCTCATTGGCACCAGTAGGCCGCCCACACCAGGACGATGACCATCAGCAGGGTCCCGGCCGCCATCAGGTAGCGCCGCATCCTCAGCGCCTGCCGGGTCCTCTCCCGCGGACAGCGCCGGGCCGATGCCGCTGCCCTGAACGCGGTCGCCGGGCGATTGCATCAGCATGGCGTGCGGATCAGGACGTCACTGGCGGACGACTTCGACGCGGCGGTTCTGGGCGCGGCCCGCCTCGGTATCGTTCGACGCGGCCGGCTTGGTCTGCCCCAGCCCGGTGGTCGTCAACCGCGTGGCGGCGATCCCGGCGGCCACCAGCGAGGCCTTCACGGATTGCGCGCGAAGCCGGCTCAGCTCGAGGTTGTGCGCGGCATTGCCGCTCGAGTCCGTGTGCCCCTCGATCGACACGTTCCAGCCGGGATTGGCCTTGAGCGCGGCGCTCAGCTGATCGACCGCCGGCTTGGCATCGTCGCGCAGATGACCGCTGTCGACGTCGAAGTTGATGCCGTACAACCGGACGCGCCCGGCCCCGGCCAGCTCGGTGGCGACGATGTTCCCGCTGGCCGCCTTCGGATTCCAGTGCGGACAGGCGCCGACGGCGGTGCCGGTTTTCTTCAGGTCCCAGTTGGGATGCCAGTCCGCGGAATCCTTGTCGGCCCACCAGCCTTCGAAGCTCTTGCCGTCGCGCTTCAGCACCATGATCGCGGGACCGGAGCGTTCCCCCTCGCGCCAGGTCAGGCGCATCAGATGCGATTCGGCGCCACCTTGTATCAGGCCCTCGTTGTACTCGTAGCAGCCGCTGAGGGCGGCGCCGTCCTGCTGCAGATGGAAGTCGCCGTACGCCTCGCTATGAAAGGTGCCCGACAGGTTCGTCGGCATCGGCGTCGTGGTCACCGGCTTGCCGAGCGCGCGGAACTCCATGATCTCGCTGTAGTCGGCATCGCCATGGTTGGTCCTGACCGTGAGCTTGATCCAGCGGCCGCTCCCGGGTTTGGCGATGGCGAACGGCTGCTTGTCGGCACCGGACTGGAGCGCGACCGTCGTGAGCGGCGCGAAGCCGGCGGAGGCCGAGGTATCGGAGATCGACACCTCCACGTCTTTCGCGGCGCGCGCCTCGATCTCGCTCGCGGCGGTGTCGAATTGGAGCGAGTGGACTTCGGAACGCTCGGTCAGCGAGATGACGATCGAGAAGGGGCCCTTGGCCCCTTTTTCCGACGCCCAGCCGGTCGCCGGGTTTTCGTCGGTGATCCAGCGCGCTTCCCAGCTGCCGCCGTAGTCGGAGGTCGAGCTCTCGATGAGCGCGCCGTTGGCGAAGGCGGTCAGGTTGATATCGGTCGATGGCGGGGATCCGGCCGCCGCGACGGCCAGGGCGCTGACGGCCATCGCGGCGACGCCGGCCGCGCGGCCGCTGATCGGACTGTTCATGGATCGAGGATAGACCAGATTCTTCCAGGCCCTCGCAGACGACCGCGCTGACCGCCATCGTCGTGAGGAAGCGCGGTCGCGCCATGCGGTTCGCGCAGTCCGCGCAGCACCTGCTCCGCCAGGCGGTCGGAGATCGTGGCAACACCGATTGGGTCGAGGGCGCCTTCGCCCGAAGTCTTGGGGTCGGACTGTGTGAGAATCGGCAACGTCATCGCGTCGCCTTTGGTCGCGTCGCACTCCGCCAGGCAAGGTCGCAATTGTGATGGGGAGTGTCGGCCCGTCCGTTTGATGTCGCCGAATCGTGCCGATTGAGAAGGCTCGCATCGTCGGCGTGGACCCTATGGGCCCTAAACGCCAAAAAGTGGTCGGGATGACTGGATTCGAACCAGCGACCCCCTGACCCCCAGTCAGGTGCGCTACCAGGCTGCGCCACATCCCGAAATCGTGTCGTCCGCCGCTGCGGGCCGGGGAGGCCTTCAGCGCTTCTTCTTCCGCCGGGTCTTCGGCTGCTCGAGCTCGAACAGTACCGGTGTTCCTTCAGCGCTCGCCGCTGGCTCGCGCGCCAGCATGGTCGCAATCTCGCGGAGCCCCTGCTTCACTTGCAGCAGTCGCTCGCGCGCGTCAGTGCCCAACAAGACGCCGACTTCGTCGAGCCCGGCTGCTTCGACCTCGGCTGCCGGTTGCTCGCCCTGCAGCTTCCGGCGCACGCCCCCGAGCGTCAGCCCCTCGACGAAAAGCAGGTGCTTGATCCGGAGCACGCGCTCCAGATCCGCCCGCCGGTAGACCCGCGGGCCCCCCTCCGTCTTCGCGACACCGAGATCCGGGAACTCCGCCTCCCAGGACCGCAGTACGTACGATTGCACCTGGGCAATCTCACACACCTCAGCCTGCCGGAACAACGATCGATTCGGAATCTCGACGGTGGTCAATCCGGACATCAGCGGCGCAGCGGTAAGTATATATGAAGTTGGACGATCCGGGATTCGCACCGCGGAGGTGGAATGTCGGCCCGCCCGGTCGTGCGAGAGCGCGAGTTCTCCGGCGTTGCACGTGCCGAAAGTCAGAGCCCCCCGCACAGTCAAGGTCCGGCTGAAGCCGGAACCCACAGGGGAAAGAACCAGGCCCCGCGAGCAGAAGCAGGACGCCGAGCCGCGAGCCAGCCGTGAGCCTTTAGCCCTGAGCCTTTAGCCCTGAGCCTTAAGCCTGAGCCTTGAACCTTAAGCCGTTAGCCTTCAGCCCTAGGCCCTGAGCCCTCCCTGTCCCCATCCTACTTCCGTTCCCGCCGCCGCACGTGCAGCCGGATCGGCGAGCCGATGAACCCGAACTCCTCGCGCAGCTGGTTGATGAGAAATCGCTCGTAGGAAAAGTGGAACTCGGTCGCGACGTTGGTGAACAGCACGAAGGTCGGCGGCGCCACCCCCTTCTGCGTCGCGTACATGATCCGGACTTGCCTCCGGCCGGGGCTCGCCGGCGGATGCTGCGCGGTGACGCGCTCGAAGAACCGGTTCAGTTCGCCCGTCGGGATCCGCTTGGTCCGCGCATCCGCCACCTTGTCGATCATCTCCAGCACTTTCGGCGTCCGTTCCCCGGTCGTCGCCGAAATGTGCAGGATCGGCGCGTAGTCCAGGAACTTCATATGTTGGCGCAACTGATCGTCGAACTCCTTCGAGAAGTCGTGCCCGCGCCCCTTCATCAGGTCCCACTTGTTGGCGACGATGATGATGCCGCAGCCGGCCTTTTCGGCCTCTCCGGCAATGGTGGCGTCCTGATCGGCCGGCCCGAGGTTCGCATCGATGACCATCACCGCCACGTCCGCCTTGCTGATCGCCCGGCGCGCCAGGATCACGCTCAACGATTCGAGCTGCCCGCTGCTCGCGACCCGCCCGGCCCGCCTGATTCCCGCGGTGTCGACGATGCGGAACGTCCGGTGGTGCCACTTCAGGATCGCGTCCACCGTGTCCCGCGTGGTTCCCGGCGTGTCGCTGACGATCGACCGCTCTTCTTTCAACAAACGATTGAGCAGCGACGACTTCCCGACGTTCGGCCGCCCCACGATGGCAACCGCCGTCTCCTCCGGCTCGTCGACTTCCCCCTCGCGCTTGAGCGGGATGCGCTCGATGATCTCGTCGAGCAGATCGCCCACACCCTCGCCGTGCTCTGCCGCCAGCTCGACCACCGGCTCGAAACCGAGCTGATAGAACTCGACCGCCCGGCCGCGCGCGCGCTTGTCGTCGGTCTTGTTGACCGCCATCAGGACGGGCACCGCCGCCGAGCGGAGGCGCTCCGCGATTTCCAGATCCCCCGGCACCAGCCCTTCCCGGCCATCGACGACGAACACGATGATGTCCGCGGTCTGGAGCGCGCGCCGCCCGGCAATGATGACCAGTTCGTGTAAGGGATCCTGGCTGGCGCCGAACATTCCGCCCGTATCGACCAGGTTGAAGGTCACCCCCTGCCACTCGGCGGGCTGGGAGATGACGTCACGGGTGGTACCAGGGATGGCGGTGACGATCGACCGACGCGAATTGGTGATGCGGTTGAACAGGGTCGACTTGCCGACGTTGGGGCGGCCGACGAGCACGACCGTAGGGCCGTTCGAGGGAGATTTAGGTGGCATGCAAAAGTCTATTTAGCACCAGGCTTGACAGCGTAAGTGTCTATATTTATAGTAGTTACAAATCCTAGGGAGCGCCTAAGCATGATCAAGGTGGACATCGTCAACGAGGTCTCCAAGGTGGCCGACATCACCAAGGTGAAGGCTGAAGTCGCCGTGGATGCGGTGTTCGACGCGATGCGCCTGTCGATGCAGCGCGGAGAGCGGATCGAGCTTCGCGGGTTCGGTGTCTTCCAGGTGAAGCCGCGCAAGCGGGGGATCGGCCGGAACCCTCGCACCGGCAAGGAAGTGCGGATTCCCCCCGGCCGCACCATCCGCTTCAAGCCGGGCAAGGACCTCCAGAACATCGGAGGCTAATTGACGTATCCGCGCGACGATGCGGGCTTCCCCGCGGCTTTTCCGCTCGAACCCTTCGACACCTCTTTCATGCTGCCGCCGAGGCCTCGCAAGTTCAAGAGCCGGCTGTGGTTGCACGCGCTGCTGCTCGTCCTGACGATCGGGACCACGACGATCGCCGGAGCCTTGCATTATGCCGCGTTCCTGTCCTCGTTCTCGACCCAGCCGCTGACGTTCGACTGGAGGATGATCTTTACCGGCTTCTGGTACAGCGGGACGCTCCTCGGGATCCTCGGCGCCCACGAGATGGGCCATTACCTGTTCTGCCGACGATACAACGTCGATGCGACTCTGCCCTATTTCATTCCGATGCCGCCGGTGCTCTTCCTGACCGGGACTCTCGGCGCGGTCATCAAGATCCGGGAAGCCTTCCCGACCCGCAAGGTGCTCTTCGATATCGGGGTCGGCGGCCCGATTGCCGGCTTCGTGCTGCTCGTCCCAGCCCTCTTCTACGGCATGACCCTCTCGACCGTGGTCCCCGCGCCCACCGAAGGCAGCGTCTTCTTCCTGGGTGAGCCGCTGCTCTTCAAGCTGGCCGCCCACCTGGTGTTCGGCACGGTCGCGGACGCCTACACGATCAACATGCACCCGATGGTCTTCGCGGCATGGTTCGGGATGCTCGCGACCGCCCTCAACCTGCTGCCCTTCGGCCAGCTGGATGGCGGCCACATCACCTACGCGACGCTCGGGCAGCGCTGGTCCACGCCGATCTCCCTGGCCACCGTGGCGATTGCGGTCGGCATGACGTTCATCTCGGTGAGCTGGCTCTTCATGACCGTGATGATGGTCGTGATGTTGTTGACACTCGGCCCGCGGCATCCGCGAGTGATTTACGAGCACGAACCGCTCGGCACGGGTCGGGTCCTGCTGGCGATCTTCGCCCTCATCATGTTCATCGTCTGCTTCACGCCCGTTCCGCTCCAGCTGCAGGATCTCGTCGGCGGCCGGTAACGGTCATAGTACGGACATCGGGTCCACGTCCACGATTGTCCGGCGCCTGATTTCGGGCCGGGTCGAGAGGACCGTGAGGAGCGCCTTGCGCATGGTGGGGCGGTGGGTTCCCTTGATGAAGAACTGAGCCCGGTGCTCCCCCTTCAGGCGGTTCAGCGGCGCCGGCGCGGGGCCGAGCACCCGGTACGGCTCGCCGCCAGGCTTCAGCGCGTTGACGAGCTCCGCGGCATCCCCCATCGCCGCCTCGCGCGTGCGCGCCTTGACGACGATGTTGATGAGCGCGACCGACGGGGGATAGCGCATGCCCCGGCGGAAGGTGATTTCCTCCTCATAGAACGCGCGGTAATCCTGACGGCACGCGTGGCGAATGCTGTAATGCTTCGGATAGAGCGTCTGGACGATCGCCTCGCCGCAGGTGGACGTCGCCGTGCGACTGAACACCAACGAGGCACCCGATCCGCCGCCGGTCGCATTCGTCGAGGCGCTCAAGGCCGCGCTCGACGGCG
>JBDTSX010000277.1:0-6896 GCA_039930925.1 Acidobacteriota bacterium
GTACCTCGATGAAATTCTGCGCGCCGGTCATCGTGAGCATCGTCTCGACGCGCTTCTGCACGCCGGCGAGCTTCAGCGCGCCGCCGGCGGCGTTGGCCTGCCGGTAGAGATCCATCAGGCAGCCGATCGTCGCGCTGTCGACGTACCCGACCGACGACAGGTCGACGACGACCTTGCGCTCGCCGGCGGCAATGAGCTGCGTGACGACGGTCGAGAACTCGGACAGCAGCGGATACATCAGCCGCGACTCGCCGACGCGGACGACGGCGATGCCGTTGGCGTGTTCGGTGGTGAGATTCATTCAGACACTCCGGTTCGCCGGCTTCGCGGCCGCGCGGGGGCGCCACGCCTGCGGCGCAGCGCCGGTTGTTGGTCCTGCAGCCGTTTGAGCTGTCGCGCCAGCTCGAGACGGCCGCGGTTGATGCGCGACTTCACCGTGCCTTCCGGCAGGCCGAGGCGATCGGCGATTTCCTGGTACGACAGCTCCTGCAGATCGCGCAGCACCACCGCGGTCCGAAGCGTCACCGGCAGCAGTTCGAGCGCCTGCTTCAGCTGCGCCCGGAGATCCTGGTGCTCGGCGGCCGCATACGGCGTCCGCTCCTTGGAGGCCGGCTGCAGATCGGTCGTGTCCACCTCCCGCGCGATCGTCTGCCGCTCCTTGCGCACGCTGCGATAGTGATCGATGCAGAGATTGCGGCTGATGCTGATGATCCAGGTCTGGAAATTGGCGCGGCGATCGAAGGTCTTCAGCGCCTTGAAGATCTTCAGAAAAATGTCCTGCGCCAGATCCTCGGCTTCATCGTGCTTACCGACGAACTTGTAGGCGACGTTGAAGACCTTGCGCCAGTTCTGCCGGACAATCGCCTCCCACGCGACCTGGTCGCCGCTGAGGCACTGCTCGATGAGGCTGTCGGGCGTCGCCGGCTGAACGGCGGGAGTATCAACAGACATGCGTGCGGCACGGGCATGATATCAGACCGTGTGCCGAGTCCGAAATGCCTCAGGCGACGCCTGGCCGCTCTGGCGAGCGGTCGCGACAACCGTGCCTCCGACGCTCGTGGGTAAGATAGAATCTAGCTCTCCGTGACCGCCTTCCATCGCTCCGACGAAGCCCTCCACTGCGAGGACGTGCCGCTCGCCAGTCTCGCCGCCGCGGAAGGCACGCCGCTCTACGTCTACAGCACCGCGACCATCATCGAACGGTACCGGGCGATCGACGACGCCTTCCGTTCGTATCCGCATGCGGTGCACTACGCGCTCAAGGCGAACTCGACGCTCGCGATCGCGAGGCTGCTCCGCGGGTTGGGCAGCGGCGCCGATGCGAACTCCGGCGGCGAGATCGACGTCGCGCTCCGGGCTGGGTTCATTCCGGACCAGATTGTCTTCACCGGGGTCGGCAAGACACCGCAGGAGCTGGCGCAGGCGATCGACCTGGGCGTGAAGACGATCAACGTCGAATCCGAGGGAGAGATCGAGCGGATCGACCTGCTCGCGCGGGAGCGCCAGACCCGCGCGCGGATCGCGCTGCGGGTGAACCCGGATATCGACGCCCGCAGCCATCCGCACATCTCGACCGGGCTCAAGGGGAACAAGTTCGGCATCGCTCTCGATGCCGTCCGCGACATCTGCCGGCGGGCGGCGCAACGCGAGGCGATTGAGATCGTCGGCCTGCACATCCACGTCGGCTCCCAGATTACCAATCTCGATCCGCTCCGGGCCGCGGCGACCGCGATTGTCACGCTGGCGCGCGAGCTGCGAGACGATCGAATCGCGATCGATCATCTCGATCTCGGCGGCGGCCTGGGCGTGTCCTACGACGGATCCGCGGTGCCAAGCGCAGCAGACTACGCCGCGGCGCTGCTGCCGATCGTCCGCAAGTCCGGCCTGGCGATCATCCTCGAGCCGGGACGCAGCATCGTGGCCACCGCCGGGGCGCTGCTGTCGCGCGTCATCGACGTCAAGGATCGGCCCGACGGCAAGGCGTTCGTGATCCTCGACGCGGGCATGACGGAGTTGATCCGCCCGATGCTGTACGGCGCCTTCCATCGGATCGAGCCGGTGCTGCCGTCTTCCGCTCCCGACCTGATCTGCGACGTCGTCGGGCCGCTCTGCGAGAGCAGCGACACGCTCGGCAAGGAACGCCGGATGCCGCGCCCGGAGCCTGGAGATCTGATGGCGATCCTCGACGCCGGCGCCTACGGCGCGGTGATGGCATCGAACTACAACCGCCGCACCATGCCCGCCGAAGTGCTCGTCGACGGCGCCACCTGGTCAGTGATCAGGCGGCGGCAGAGTATTGAGGATCTGCTCGCGTTGGAGACGTGAGGGCTTGGAGAGGTTTTAGGTTTTAGGGTTTTAGGTTGGTTGTAGGTTTTAGGTTTGGTTCTCGTTCGGGTTGGGGTTCGAGTTTGGGTTCGGGTTCGGGTTGGGGTTCTAGTTTGGGTTCGGGTTCGAGTTTGGTTTCAGTTCAGTTCAGTTCAGTTCAGGTGCTGGGGCTGAGTTCGGTTCTGGTTCGGCACCGAATACCGAGAGGAAAAGTCCCCTCGGAACTAGTCCCGAGGAACCGAACCTGAACTCGAACTCGAACCTGAACTCGAACCCTGAACTCGAACCTGAACTCGAACTCGACCGAACCCCAACCCGAACTGAACTGAACTGAACTGGAACTGGAACTGGAACTGAACTAAAACCAAACCCAAACCCGAACGAGCCAACCTAAAACCTTAGAACCAACCTAAAACCTAAAACCCCTAAAACCTAAAACCCGATTTTTCACCAATGTCTGGCTTCCTCATCGCCTTCGAAGGCCTCGATCAGAGCGGCAAGCAGACGCAGGCCGAACGGGTCCGCGATCACGTCATGTCGCTCGGGCGGGAGTGCCAGCTGCTCTCGTTTCCCGACTACGCGACGGCGATCGGGACGGAGATCTCCAGGGGGCTGCACGGCGAACGCGAGTACCCGGCAGACGTGATGCAGTTGATGTACGTGGCCAACCGCTACGAGCGTCGAGCCGAGATGTCGCACAGGCTTGCCAACGGCGTGGTTTTGGTCTGCGACCGCTATACCGCCTCGAGCGTGGCGTATGGCGAAGCACAGGGGCTCGATCCGCGGTGGCTGACCGAGATGCAGCGCTTCCTGCCGGCCGCCGATCTGACCATCCTCCTCGATATCGTTCCGGAAACCGCCGTGCAGCGGAAGGCCGCCGGACGCGATCGCTACGAGCGTGATCTGGCGCTGCTCTCCCTGGTGCGGGCGAGCTACCAGCGGCAGGCGGTGCAACCGGGCTGGCTGCTGCTCGACGGCCAGCGGCCGCGCGACGCGGTGTCGGCCGACGTTCTCAGCGCGGTCGCGACACGACTCGCGCTGCGGTGAGCGCGCGCACTTCGCGAGCGCCTGCCTCGAGCAGCACGGCGGCGCACGCGTCGAGCGTGGCCCCGGTCGTGCTGACGTCATCAATCAACAGCACAATCGCACCTTGCACGTTCGCCCCCCCGGCGAGGCTGAAGGCGCCGTGCACGTTGCGATGGCGCGCGCCCGCCGGCAGGTCGGTCTGCGACGCTGTCCGGCGTATGCGTTTGAGCGCGTGCGCCATCGGTACGGGGAGGTGACGCGCGATTTCCGCCGCCTGGTTGAAGCCGCGCGCCCGCGCCCTGGAACGGTGGAGCGGCACCGGGACGGCCACTGCCGCGCCGTCGATCAGGTCGTGCGCGTGCCGCGCCATCAGGCTGGCGAGCGGCCGCGCGACGGAGCGCCGGCCGTCGTACTTGAGGGCGTGCACGATGGCACGAAGCGAGCCGTCGTACGGGCCGATCGCGCGGCCGCGCGCCACGCGGGTCGGATGGCGGCGGCAGCGGGCACAGCGGCCGCAGGCGATGCTGGTGACGCGCCACGTCGGAAGCGGATCGCCGCAGCTCTCGCAGACCGGCGGCGTGATCGGCACAATCCGGGTCCAGCAGGCGTGGCAGACCGGGCCGCGGGTGGGATGGTCGAGCGGACTTCGGCACGCGGCGCACGCCGGTGCGAGCAGCACCGCGAGCGCTGCGTCAGCACAGACCCAGATCCTCCGCGCAAGCGTCGGGCTCACCCACCCCGAAGGCGATGACTGGATCAAATCGTCCATCCATGCAGTCGTGAAGTCCTTCCGCCTGAAGGCGGAAGATCGGGCCGCCGGCTGACGCGCTGTCTCAGGCCAGCAAGGCCTTCAGGCGGAGGGCCGCGCCGCGTCTGCCGCAGGCTCGTCGCTGACTTCGGTCCGCTCCGCGTCGCCCCAGAGCCGCTCGAGCGAGTAGAACGCCCGCGTTTGCGGCGTGAACACGTGGACGATGAACGTGAAGTAGTCCATCAGCACCCACTCCGCCCGCTCGTATCCTTCGACATGCGCCGGACGGACCTTGGCCGCGCGCAGCGCCTCCTCGACGCCGTCCGCGATCGCCTTGACCTGCCGCTGGCTCTGTCCGGAGCAGAGAATGAAGAAGTCAGTGAATGCCGGCGTGCCGCGCAAATCGAGCACAACGACCTCCGCTGCCTTCTTGTCGAGCGCGGCGCGGACCGCCTTCCCGACTTCGCCGGTCAGCCGTTTCTTCGTGCCCGCGACGCTCGCTCGTTTTTCAGTCTTGGCCATGCAAGTGATCTGCCCGTCTTGAGGGTGTCGAGATGGACGTCGGCGCGGTGTCGTCGACGTAAAGACCGTGTTGGACGATGTGCTGCTCGACCGATGCCGCCACGAGGCCGGTCAGCGGTTCGCCCGCGCGTCTGCGCCGCCGGATCTCGGTCGACGAGACGTCCCGGGTCGGCCTATTGACCAGGACGATCGAGGGAAACGGTGCGTCCGCCGAGTCCGTCATGCGCGGCGCCAGCAACGGCAGGCGGTGCCGCACTGTCGCGGCCGGAAATCCCGGACGTGAAACGACGACGAAATGCGATAGATCGAGCACCTCAGGGTAGCGGTGCCACGTTTCAATTTCTGCAAAGGCGTCGGCGCCGGTAATGAAGAAAATCTGCGACGGCGAGAGTCCGCTGGACTGCTGGAAGCGCGCGAGCGTGTCGGCGGTGTAGGACGGGCCCGGCGCGGACAGCTCGATGTCGCTCGCCTCGAGCCCTTCGACGCCATTGACCGCCAAGGCCGTCATCGCGAACCGATGGTACGGGGACGCGCTCGGCTGCTGCGGCCGGTGCGGCGGCACCCGCGACGGCAGCACGATGACCCGGGCCAGCCCAAGCGCTGTCCGCGCCGCGAGCGCGGTGTCGACATGCCCGAGATGGATTGGATCGAGCGTCCCGCCGAGCAGTCCGATGCGCGTGCCCGGGCTCATTCAGGCGTCGTGTTGCCCGGCCGCTTCTTCGCGGTCGCTTTGCGCGCCGCCCGCGCCGCGACGATCTTGCTCGACGGCTTCTTCGGCGTCGTGTTCCCGGCACGCTTCGTCGCCATGGTGCGTCCCGGACCGGTGCCCGCGTCGCTGAACTCCTGTGGCTCGAAGCGCCCCGCCGACCGCACCGGTTCGGCGCGGTCGGCCGACTCGGTCCGCGCGGTGACCTCCTCGCGCACGACCGGCGCATCGGCGACGGGGAATGCAGCCGGCAGGCTGGTCGCTTTGGGAGGCAGCGCCGGGGCGCTCGCCTCGGCCCGCGCGTGCGACGCGGCCACTTTCTGCCACATCGCCTCGAGTAACGCCGGGATGGCTTCACCTGTCGCCGCCGACACCTTGAACAGCGGCACGCCGAGCCGATCGAGGTGTTCCTGCAGCCGGGCAAGCCGATCGGGATCGTCCAGCGCGTCGATTTTGTTCGCCGCCGCCAAAATCGGCTTCTGCGCCAGCCGTTCGCCCGATGCATCGCGGCCTGGGAACAGCTCCAGCTCGCGGATGATGATGTCGTAGTCGCTCACCGGGTCGCGTCCGCTGGACGACGACACGTCGACGAGATGGACCAGGACCTTGGTCCGCTCGAGATGGCTCAGGAACCGGTGGCCGAGGCCGTGCCCGGCATGCGCCCCCTCGATCAGTCCGGGCACGTCCGCGACCACGAACGACCGGTCCCCCGAGAGCCCGACGACGCCGAGGTTCGGGACGAGCGTGGTGAACGGATAATCCGCAATCTTCGGCCGCGCCGACGAGATCCGCGCGATCATCGTCGACTTGCCGGCGTTCGGGAATCCCACCAGGCCGACGTCGGCGAGCAGCTTCAGGTGGAAGCGGAGATCTTTTTCCTCGCCAGGCAGACCGGGCTGGGTGCGTCGCGGCGCGCGGTTGGTCGAGGTGGCGAAGGACGCGTTGCCGTGCCCGCCGAGCCCCCCCTGCGCCAGCAATACACGCTGGCCATCCTCGGTGAGGTCCGCCACCTGCACGTAGTCGCCGTCCTGCGTCTTCTCGTACACGACGGTGCCGGTCGGGACCTGGAGCTCGATATCCGCCCCTTTTTTTCCGGAGCGATTGGAGCCCTCGCCGCCGGCGCCGCGGCCGGCGCTGAAAATTTTCTGGAAGCGGTAGTTGAGGAGCGTGTTCAGGTTGGCGTTGGCGACCAGGTGAATCGAGCCGCCGTGTCCGCCATCGCCGCCGCTGGGTCCGCCGCGAGGGATGAACTTCTCCCGGCGGAACGCCAGGGCGCCGGCGCCCCCGTGCCCGGCCGCGACGTGGATATCGACTTCGTCTACGAACACGTCAACGTCGATCGTGCCGAGCGCGGGTCACTGTTCGAGCGGCAAGATGCTGATGACGCGGCCGCGCGCGCCATGATCTTCGAACTTCACCGTCCCGTCGACCTTGGCGAAGAGCGTGTCGTCCTTGCCGAGGCCGACATTCAGGCCCGGACGAAATCGCCGTCCGCGCTGCCGCACGAGGATCGATCCGCCGGTGACGACGTTGCCGTCGTGGCGCTTGACCCCGAGCCGCTGGGAGTTG
>JBDTSX010000278.1:0-6856 GCA_039930925.1 Acidobacteriota bacterium
GGTGTCGGCGATTGCGGTGGCGATGCTATGCGGCTACTACCCGGCACATCGCGCATCCCTGCTCGATCCCATTACGGCCATTCAGATCGAGGCGTGACGACTCGCTGTCGCGCCAGCCGATAGCGGCACTCAGGCGTTGCCCGTATCCTTATCCGGTGGCGCAGTCCCCCGCGTTCAGCAGGCGTTATGTCATCGTGCTCGCGATCATTGCCGCGACGATTCTGATCGTCGGCGCGACGCTCCGCCCTCGGCACGAGAACGGCGCCGCGGCGCAGACCTCCGGTGAAGCGGATCTTGCGCGTCTGACCCTGCTCGCGCAACGGAGATCGCTCGAGAGCACCACCGCCTATTTCGCCGCCGTTGCGTCGGGCGCGGCCAGCGGCATCGGGCGCCTTACCGATCTCGACACTTCCGGCGTCGCCTTGAGCGCCTCTGTGATCGTCGCTGCGCGTACGGCCGCTCCCTGGCCGGACGCCGTCACCTTTCAGTTGAGTGATTCGCATCGCGCTGAAACCGTTCGGGCGCGGCCGGACGAGCCGTTCGTCGTCGTGTCACCAAATCCGCGCCTGGCGCTGAAGCCGGCGCCCCGCTCTGGCATCACCCCTCTCGCGGGCCACTGGGTCCTCGGTCTCTGGAGAGACACGACAGGCCCGACGTTCGTCCCGGGACAGATCATCAGCACTGATTCAGGCCGCTGCGGCGAACTGCCGGTGCGCCGGCTGATGACGAGCATCGCGCTGACTCCCGGAATGGCCGGCGCCGCGATCCTCGACATCGACGGTGGGCTGCTGGCGATCGTACTGCCGTGTGCCGCCGACCGAATGTCCGCCATACTCGTCGACAGCCTCGATGCGGCAATCGGCTCGGGGAGCACGGCTGCGGATCGCCTGCTGACGCGGCTCGGTATCGTCGTCGCCGTGCCCACCGCGGGAGAATCCGCGTACTTCGAGGCGACGGGCGGACTAATCGTCCGCGACCTGTGGGTCGACTACCCCGCCGCGCGTGCCGGGCTGCGGCCCGGCGACGTGGTGGAGGCAATCAACGGCGAGCCCATCACCGGCCCCGAGGATCTGGACGCTGCCTGGCAGCCGCCGAATTCTGCGCTGACGCTCGCCGTCCGCCGAGCCAGAGTCACGCGCGAGATCGCAATCGGTGGGCAACACGCCCCACCCGGACCAGCGCTGCCAGCCGCCGACCGCGGCCTGGTCTGGACAGCCGATAGCGGCGTCGCCGTCGATGGGGTGGCGGAGCACTCCCCGGCATTTCTGGCCGGCGTCAGGCCGGGCGACCGCGTGATGCAGATCGATGGACGTGCGCCACGCGACGGCGCCGAGCTTCGACGCCTGCTCGCGGCGCGCAGGTCTCGTCCGGTGTTTCTCGATGTGGCCCGCGGGCCCCGCCGGTTTGGATCGCTCCTGCCATGACACTCCACGCCGCCGGGACAGGCGCGTGAACGAACTCACGTCGCTCGGACTGATTCTGCTGATCGCATTGCTCGCCGGGCATCTGGTGCGCGTCTTCCGCGTGCCAGAAGTGACCGGCTATCTGCTGGCCGGCGTCGCCCTTGGGCCTTCGCTGCTTGGCTGGTTGAGCGAGGACAACCTCGTCGCCTTGTCGACACTGAGCGAAATCGCGCTCGGACTGATCCTGTTCTCGGTGGGATCCGTGTTCGAAATCTCGCTGTTCCGCCGGATGGGTCGCCAGATCGGCTACCTCACACTGGTCGAGTCCTCTCTTGCGGCGATCGCGGTCGTGATCGGCATGCTCGTCCTCGGGCAGCCGTGGCCGATCGCACTTCTGCTCGGCGCGGTGGCCATTGCGACCGCGCCAGCGTCGACTCTGATGGTGGTTCGCGAGTGCAACGCCGCGGGGCCGCTCACTGACAACCTGCTCGGCATCATCGCCGTCAATAACCTGCTCTGCATCACCGTCTTCAACGTGGTGGCAACGGCGATTGATCTCTCGGCGTCGCTCGGCGGCTCGGCGGGATTCTTCTCCACGCTGTACCACTCGATGTTCCTGTTCGTCTGGCAGATCGCGGGATCGGCAGCGCTGGGCTACCTCGTCGGGCTGCTGCTCGGGTGGTGGTCCGCGCACGTCATCGAGGGCGGCGAGATGCTGATCCTGCTGGCGGGATCGATCCTGCTCTGCGTCGGTATCGCGCGGCTGCTCGAACTGTCGCCGCTCATCGCGAGCCTGGCGGTTGGCGCGACGATGGTCAACATCGCCAAGCGGAGCGGCAGGATGTTCGCCGCGTTGTCGGGCACGGACCCGCCGTTTTACGCGATGTTCTTCGTGCTTGCAGGAGCCGAACTCGATGTCTCGCTGATCCCGGCCATGGGACTAGCCGGCCTCGTCTACCTGTTCGGGCGCGCTGGCGGCAAGTTCGCGGGCGCACGCATCGCCGCCGGCCGGCTTCGACTGGAGCCGCAGGTCCGTCAGTTGCTCGGGTTCACGCTGCTCGCGCAGGCGGGCCTGGCCGTCGGCCTGACGTTTGCCATCAGCGCTCGTTATCCCGCATTCGCGCCCATCGTCCGGACGATCGTCCTCGCCTCAGTCGCTGTCTACGAGGTGATCGGACCGGTCAGCACGCGCTTTGCACTCGTCCGCGCGGGCGAAGCACACACGGGCGAGCCAGCCACGGACCCCCTGGGAACTTCCGTTTGAGGCCGAGCCGCAGACGCGGCAGCCTGCGCGGCCGCGCGTCATCGACATTCAGCAACACCCATGCACGCTCGCTCAATGGCCGGCTGGAAGCGGAAAAGGAGGTGACCCCGCCGACCGCCAAAGCAGCGCGACGGGGCAGGTCCGGAACACGTCGGCCGCGGCGATTGCTCCGGAAGGGCTTGGCCGGACGACTTCGCCTGTGATCAGGTGCCGGTACTCCGCGAGGCGGAGTTCTTCGTCAAGCTGAATGGTCGTGTCACTCCACGCCTCGGCGCCGAGGGGCCAGCGCTTGCCGCTGACGAACGACGCGATGAGCCGCGGCACAATCGCGATGAGTGTTCCGGACGAATGCTGTCGCCCGAACGCGACGAGATGCTCGCTCGCGGCGCCGGTCGTCGAGAGCGGCAGATAACTCGCCTCGGTCATGAATGCCGCGTGGCGGCGACGGAAGCGGAGTCCGCACGCCGTCGCCAGGAGCTTGATGCGGGCATCAGGCCAGGCCGCCAGCAAGGCCGCCACTTCGCGCCCGACATCCTCACCCCGTTCCGCCGCGCCGATGATTGGCTCGAGCGAGTCGAGCATGGCCTCCCGGTGGGCGAAATCCACTGGCCGCCGGTTGTCCGGATCGACGAGCGTCAGGTCCCAGAGCTCGGTTCCCTGAAAGAAGTCCGGCACCCCCGGTGAGGCGAGCTTCAGGGTGAGTTGCGCCAGCGAGTTGATGGCGCCGACGCGGGCGACTCGCCGAGCGAACGGCACGAATGACGCGAGGAACCGCAGCGAGGTCCTCCCCGCCAGCGTGCGCTCGACGAACCGCCTAATCGCGCGTCCATACTCTTCGTCCTGATCGATCCAGCTGGTGTGCACCTTGGCCTCGCGCACGGCCTTCTGCATATAGGCGTCGATGCGCGCCACGAACGCCTCCGGCGCACGGGCCGGCAGGGCGTCACCTTCCGCCTCGGCCGGCCACACCCCAAGCGCCGCCTGATAGAACAGGTACTCGTCGTTGCGATCCGGAGCCCACGACGTGCCGACGCGCGTGCGATTGCCGGCGTTGATCCGCTTCCATTCGGCCACCACGCGCCGCCACTCACCGGCGACTTCCGACAGCACTGTCAGCCGGACACGCGCGTCTTCCCCACGCTTGGTGTCGTGCGTCGACGTCGCGAGCATCTCCAATGGCCGCGAGGCGCACCGTTGCTGATTCGCCCGGTGAAACGCCGGCACGGTGACGCCGAGCTTGCCTGGATGTCCGCCGACGTCGTTCGCCGCCACGAGGAGATGGTGGCGATAGAACGCCGTGTCTTCGACGCCCTTTGCCTGCACCGGCCCGCTGAACTGCTGGAACTTCATCGCAAAGCGGCGCGCCTCGCGGGCGCGGAGTCGCTGCTCGGCGCCCGCCTCGTCTGCGGGCGCGAGCAACACGTCATGAATGAAACGGAGAATCGATTCTTCCATGACCGGATTTCGGCGATTGGCCTCCGCAATCGCGGTGTCGATGACGGCCCGATCGAAGTCGCTCCACCCGTCCTCGCGGATGTAGGTGCGGTACACCGGTACGCACGCCAGCACTTCGCGCAGGGCCTTGCGGCAACTGTCCAGCGTGAAATCGCGATAGCGGCGGTCCGCCTCGGAGATGCGATTCAGATCGTGCGCCAGCACGCTCAGCTCGCTGGCCATGGAGGTCAGGGTGATGACGCGCTTACTCGCAAACGCTTCGTCGTCGAACGCCTTCTGCCGCCCCGTGAATCGCGCGTAGATCTGCGTCAGGGGCCGGACCTCGCGGCTGTTGATGAACAGGCCGCACACGGCATTGAGAAAGTCGTAGCCCGTCGTGCCCGCTGCCGGCCAGTCGGCACGCAACTGCTCATCGCCCGACAGGATCTTCTCGACGACCACGTAGAAATGGGCCTGACCAGGCTCGGATTCCCCGGCGTTGGCTCGCGCCTCGGACGCCATGTGCTGCAGCCGATCCAGGTACGCCTTCGGGTCGAACAATCCGTCGGGGTGGTCGACGCGAAATCCAGTCACGTGTCCGGCGGCCACCAGGTCGCGCAGGAGCGCGTGCGTGGCCTGGAAGACCAGCGGGTCTTCCATCCTCAACGCGACCAGCCCGTTCACGTCGAAGAAGCGGCGGTAGTTGATCTCATCGAACGCCGTGCGCCAGTATGCCAGCCGGTAGGCCTGATGTTCGAGTAGATCGTGCAGCACGTCGAACGAGGCGGCGGCGCCTGGCGTGCCGTTGGCCACGCGCAGGCAGGCGGCGATGTGCGCGCGCACCTCCGGCGATGTCTCGGCCAGCCGGGCGAGACGCGCACGCGCCACACCGGTTTCGCGGTGCCGTTCGGCGACCTGCTCGGCGCCCCGCTGGGTGTACGGCGGCAGATTGGCGAGCGCCGTGAGAATACTCAGATACTCTCGCGAATCCGCATGATCGTCGGTCAATCGATGGCCGGTCCGCGCGGCGTCGAGCCCCAGGGCGCGCGTCAGCGATCGGGGATTGAGCGGCAGATTCATGGCGCCGTAGCGCAGCACCAGCGTGCCGGCATCGAACTCCAGCTGCAGTTCGCCGCGTTCCAGCACCACGCCGTACTGTTCGCCGAGGACGGGGAGCAGGACGCGCGCTTTCAGCTCGGGCTTCACCGGATCCCAGTCGATGTCAAAGAACGCGCTGAAGCGCGAGCTCGGACCGTTCTCGAGCACGTCACGCCACCACGGATTCGACGTCGAGTCGGCCGCCATGTGGTTCGGCACGATATCGAGGATGTGGCCGAGGCCGCGGGCGCGCAGTGCCGCGGAGAACGACTCGTAGTCGGCCATGGTGCCGAGTTCCGGATTGAGTTGTGTGTGATCGCAGATGTCGTAGCCGTGCGTGCTGCCGGGACTCGCCTTGAGGTACGGCGACGTGTAGGCGTCGGTGATTCCGAGGCGGTCGAGATAGGGCACGAGCGCGGCCGCGGCCGAGAAGCCGTAGCCGTCGTGCAACTGCAGGCGGTAGGTGCTGACGGGATGCGGGCGACGGACGGGCGCGATCATGTCGTCCTCAGCAACACGGCGGCAGGTCCGCGAAAGTCCACCATCGGTCCGCTGACGCTCGTTGATACGACTGGGCGTGTCAGCTCGCGGGCGTCCGGTGTCGATTGGAACCGCGGGTCTTCCGTCGTCAGCAGCACCGACCAGCGACCAGACGTCGATGCCGCCCAGGGCCGAAGGTCGACCGCGCCGCTGCCGCGGAACCGCGCGGCGACGAGGACCATCTCGCGTCCGGCGCGCCGCGCCAGGACCAGCGTCTCGCTGTCCGGCGCATCGACGACCAGTTCGCCGGCGGTGGCCAGCGCCGGCTCGGTGCGTCGCAACCGCAGCAGTGTACGGTGCAGCTCGAGCGTGGCGGCGTGGAGGGCTCCCTGGTGTTCCTGCCAGATGAGCCGGCTGGCCTCGAATGTCTCGATGGCCTGCGGGTCCGGAATGCCGGAGCGCACATCGGCGTCGCGAAAGGCGGAGAACGCGGCAAACTCGCTGCGCCGCCCGGCCGTCACGCGAAGCCCCAGTTCGACCGCGTGATTCGTGAAGAACTGGAACGGCGTGTCCGCGGCCCACTCTTCCCCCATGAACAACAGCGGCGTTTCCGGCGCGCACAGCAGCACGGCGGTCAGCGCTCGAAACACGGCGAGGTCAATCTGGTGATGCAGACGGTCGCCACGGGCGCGATTGCCGATCTGATCGTGATTCTGCAGACAGATGACCATCCGCGACGGCGAGAGTCCGGCCGATGACGCGCCGCGCGCCACGCCGCGGAACGCCGATGGCTGGCCCGAGTACAGCCACCCGCGGCGGACGGTCGTCGCCAGATCGCGCGCGTCGTCGGAAAAGTCCCGAAAGTATGCCTCGTCATCGCCCGCTGCCATCCGCCGAGCCTGGTGATGAAAGTCATCGGCCCAGACCGCGTCGCATCCCCACCCGCCCTCTTCCGTGCTGCGCAGGACGACAGGCAGGTTCCTGTCGTCCTCGGCGACGAACAGCAGCGTTCGGCCGGGCAGCGAGGCGCGCGCCGCCGAGGTGACTTCCGCGATGATATGCAGCTGGCTGTCGTCCTTGATCGCGTGGGTGGCGTCGAGGCGCAGTCCGTCGAGGTGGTATTCATGAAGCCAGTGCTGCGCATCATCGATGCCCCGGTCGTCGGTAGCGTCGGCAG
>JBDTSX010000279.1:0-6842 GCA_039930925.1 Acidobacteriota bacterium
TCATCGAGCTGCTGATCGTCGTCGCGATCATCGGCATCATCGCCGCGATCGCCATTCCCGGACTGTTGCGCGCGCGCATGTCGGGCAACGAGGCGTCCGCGATCGGCTCGGTGCGCGCGATCAACAGCGCCCAGATGAGCTACTCGTCGAGCGCCGCGAACGGCGGCTTCGCCGTCCTGCTGGCGGTCCTGTCGGCCCCTTGCACCGGGTCCACCCAGGGCTTCATTTCGCCGGACCTCTCGCTCGACCCCTCGTTGAAGAGCGGCTACCGGGTGGCGCTCGCGACGGCCACCTCCGGCGTCCCGTTGACGATGGTCGATTGCACGGGCAAGACGCCCCAGACCGACTACTTTGCGACCGCGCTGCCGATCACGGTTGGCACGACCGGGGGCCGTGGCTTCGGCTCGACCGCCTCGGGCACGATCTTCTTCACCGCCAACGGCACCGTGCCCCCGCAGACCGGCGGCATCCCGATCCAGTAGCCGGGCACCGCATGACCGAGCAATCCGTGGGGCAGATCAGGCATCGCCGCCGGTGTGATTCGGGTGTCAGATTCGTATCCCGGCGGTCAGCTGTTAAGCTGTGATTGCGTGCCAGACACCTGCTGCGGTTCCACGTCCTCCGCGCATCGGGGCGGCGTGCCTGGGACAGCCCGGGGATGGCGTGGATCGGCGCGGCTTTACGCTCGTCGAACTGCTGATCGTGGTCGCGATCATCGGGATCCTGGCGGCAATGAGCATGGCGCTCTCCGCCCAGGCGCGGGTGCGCGCCGCCGCGGCGATCACCGTCGCCGCGCTCGTCGCGATCAACCAGGCGCAATTCGCATTCGCCCAGAGCTGCGGCAATCTGCGGTTCACGCCGACGCTGGAGGCGCTGGCGACGCCGGTGCCGTCGACCGGCAGCGGCTTCATCAGCCCGGACCTCGCGTCCGACCCGGTGGTGAAGAGCGGCTATACCATCGTGATGGCGAGCGGGGCCGACCCCGAACCCACCCAGAGCTGCAACGGCATCACCACGGTGGCCACCTATCAGGTCACCGCGGACCCCGTGACGCCCGGTTACACCGGGATCCGATACTTCGCCACGAATACCGAGCGGGTGGTCTTTGCCGACCAGGCCACCTTCGCCGGCAACATGCCGGAGACGGGTCCGCCCGCGCATGGCTCTGAGGTCGCTGGTCGGTAGTCGTTGGTCAGAGTCTCAGTCGGGAGTCGGAGTCGGTCGTTGTCGTAGCGGTCGCTCGTCGCTTGACGGTCACGCCGTCGCGCGGTACAACTGACATCTCAGCATGACGCCGTTCAGCCGCAAACTGCTTCTGGCCTTTGGTGCGCTCGGTCTCGCCGCGGCGTCCACCTCGAGCTACGTGCACTACCGGCTGCTGGTTGACAGGAGCTATACGAGCTTCTGCGACGTGAATGCGACGGTGAGTTGCACGCAAGCCTACCTGAGCCCCTACGGCAGTTTTCACGGTGTGCCGGTCGCGCTCGGCGGCGTATTCTTTTTCAGCCTCGTCCTGCTGCTTGCCGGAGTCGGCGGCCGCGAGCGCTCGGTGGTGCGGGACTCTGTTCCCGGCTACATCTTCGCGCTGTCCACCATCGGCCTGGCCGCCGTGCTCTACCTGGGATGGGCCTCCTACGTTCAGCTGAAGACGTTCTGTCTGCTGTGCGCGATCACGTATGTCTCGGTTGTTGCCTTGTTCGTTGTCTCCGGTGAAGCCACGAGTGTGCCCATGAAGACATTGCCTGGACGCGTGCCGCGCGACTTTCGCGCGCTCTTCTCGAGCCCGTCGGCGCTCGGTCTTGCCGCGCTCTACCTGGCCGGCGCGGTGGCGCTGCTGGCCTATTTTCCGACCGAGGCGCCCGCCGCGCAGTCGCCAGCGGCCGCCGCGACGCCTGCCCCGGCGGCCGCGATGTCCGATCAACAACGCGCGGACCTGGCCAAGTGGTGGGATCTCCAGCCGAGGGTCGTGCTGCCCGTGCCGGACGATGGGGCCAAGGTTCATGTGGTGATTTTCAGCGACTATCAGTGCCCGCACTGCCTCGCCGCGCACGAGGCGTACCGGCCGTTGATCGCGAAGTACGCCGCGGGCGGGCAGGTGAAGTTTCAGTTGAGGCACTTCCCGCTGGAGGGGGAGTGCAACCCGCACGCGCCGGGCGGCCAGCACTCGGCGGCCTGCGAGGCGGCCGCCGCGGTGGTGATGGCCCGCGCGACCGGCCACGCCACCACAATGGAAGACTGGTTGTTCGCGAACCAGAACACACTCACCCCGTCCCTCGTACGCGAAGCCGCGAAGACGGTTGGCGGGATCGACGACTTCAACGGCGGATACGCGAAGGCGCTCGAGACCGTGACCGCGGATGCGAACCTGGGCGGGCTGCTCGGCGTGACCTCGACGCCGTCGCTGTTCCTCAACGGCCGCAAGCTGCCACCGGGCGTCATCGCGGCCGAGTATCTGGATGCGCTCATCGATCTCGAGTTGCATCGCACCAGTCAGACGACGGAAACACACTGACCCTCGACCCCGGCGAGGGAGACACGACCGAAAGGACGCGCAACCGGCACCATCAGGATCGACTCGGAACGCCACCCACGGCCGTGTACCGACCGCAGACTGCGAGGGTCATGTCTCCCGCGATACGCATCGAGGAACTCACCAAGGATTACGCGGTCGGATTCTGGCGCAAGCGTCCTTACCGGGCGCTCGATCGGCTGACCCTCGACATCGAACAGGGGGAGGTCTTCGGTTTTCTCGGTCCGAACGGCGCCGGGAAGACGACCACCCTGAAGCTGCTGATGCAGCTGATTTTTCCGACCTCGGGGCGCGCCGAAATCCTCGGGCGGCCGGTCGGAGACCTGGCCGTTCGGCACCGCATCGGCTACCTTCCGGAGAACCCCTCCTTTTACGACTACCTCACCGCTGAAGAGCTCCTCCACTATTTCGGGCAGTTGTTCGGTTTGAGCGCGGCGGACCGGCGCACCCGGGTCGCGAGCCTGCTGGATCGGGTCGGGATTGGCGCAGAGCGCCGCCTGCAGCTGCGCAAGTTCTCGAAAGGCATGATCCAGCGGGTCGGCATCGCGCAGGCGCTGCTCAACGATCCCGAAGTGGTGTTTCTCGACGAGCCGATGTCGGGCCTGGATCCGCTGGGACGCCGCGACGTGCGTGCGCTGATCCTGGAGCTGCGCGATCAGGGACGCACGGTGTTTTTCAGCTCGCACATCCTCTCGGACGCCGAGAGCCTGTGCCGGCGCGTCGCAGTCGTCGCCGGTGGACGGCTGGCCGCGACCGGCAAGCTCACCGACATCCTGACCGTCCAGGTGCGCGGGTGGGAGCTCGTGGTGTCGAACCTGACCCCTGAGCTGCTGGCCCGGGTGATGCCGCGGGTGCGCCGGGCCACCGAGATCTCGCACGGCCGCTATAACCTGGACCTGGCCCTCGATACGCCGCCGGATCGGCTGCTGTCGGACCTCACCGCCGCCGGCGCGAGCCTGGTGTCGCTCAATCCGCTGCACGACACGCTCGAGGACTACTTCTTGCAGCGCGTCGCCGAGGCGGGCGCCGGCGCGCGCGCACCGCAGGCCGAAGAGGGAGCGCATGCGGGCTATTAAGACCGTCGCGGTCAACGTGTTCCGCGAGTCGGTTCGCGACCGCGTGCCCTATAACCTGGTGCTCTTTGCGATCCTGCTGATTGCATCGTCGTTCCTGCTCGGACAGCTGACGGCTGGGCAGGACGTCAAGATCATCAAGGACCTGGGGCTGGCCGCGACCTCGATCTTCGGGCTGTTCATCGCCATCTTCATCGGCATCGGCCTGGTCTCCAAAGAAGTCGAGCGGCGCAGCATCTACGCGCTGCTGGCCAAGCCGGTCTCCCGGCCGCAATTCATCGCCGGCAAGTACGCCGGCCTGGTGCTGACGCTGGCGGTCAACGTCGCGGTGATGACCTGCGCGCTCTACCTCATTCTCGGCTACATGTCGTGGACCGAGAGCGCGGCCTTCAAGGCCACGTGGGACGCGCCGGGGGCGGATCCGGCGATCCTGAAGGCGCTGCTGCTGATTTTCGTCGAGCTGATGCTCGTCACCGCGCTCGCGCTGTTCTTCTCGACGTTCTCGACCCCCATCCTCTCGGCCGTGCTCACGCTCGGGTTCTATGTCGCGGGTCATTTCAATGCCGATCTGAAGAACTTCGATCGGATCGTGGAGTCGAAGCCCGCGGTCTGGCTGGCCCGCGGCCTCTACCACGTGCTCCCGGATTTTTCCGCGTTCGACGTCAAGACGCAGGTCGTGCACGGGCTGCCGGTGCCGGGTTGGTACCTGCTCACGACCGTCACCTACGGCCTGACCTACATCGCCGGCCTGCTGCTGATTGCGACGTTCATCTTTGCCCGCCGGGATTTCAAGTGACCGCGTCGAGGCGCGACTGGCTGGTCCTCAGCCTCGGGATGATGGCGTTGATCGCCGCCATCGGCCTGCAGGTGGACCGCGATCGCCGGTTTCCCCGCTCGGCACAGGAGAGCGACCAGGTGCTCTACGTCCGATCCGGTGCGGCGCTGAAGCGCCTGACGCTCGGGTTCAACGGCATCGCCGCCGACGTCTACTGGATCCGCGCGCTGCAGCACTACGGCGGCGATCGGTTGATCAAGATCCCCGGCGCGGTGAGGTATCAGCTGCTCTATCCGCTGCTCGACATCACGACCACGCTCGACCCGCATTTCAACATCGCGTATCGATTCGGCGCGATTTTTCTGAGTGAGGGATACCCCGGCGGCCCCGGCCGTCCCGACCGCGCGATCGAGCTGCTGCGCAAGGGACTGGTCGCGATGCCGCACAAGTGGCAGTACTACCATGACATCGGCTTCGTGTACTACTGGCACCTGCGGGACTACAAGGCGTCGGCGGAATGGTTTCAGCGCGCCGAAGCGCAGCCCGGTGCGCCCAGCTGGCTGAAACCTCTCGCCGCCACGATGCTGGTGCAGGGACAGGACCGCGCCTCCGCCCGGCTGCTCTGGGAGCAGATCGCCCGGTCGGAAGAGGAGTGGCTGCGCAAGAGCGCCACCCGCGCGCTGTTACAACTCGACGTCCTGGATCAGATCGATCAGGTCAATGCCGCGATCCGCCGCGTGCCGCTGTCGCCAGGCGAACGGTATTCCTGGGAGATGCTCGCGCGGCGCGGCCTGCTCCGCGGGATACCGGCCGATCCGACCGGCGTCCTGTTCGTGCTCGATCCCGACACCGGGCGGGTCACCGTGTCGCGCGACTCCACGCTCTACCCGCTGCCGGACGAGCCGAAGCGCCTGCAGTGAACATCGAGCTGCCGCACCTGTTGCTTCTCGGCGTCCTCGGGCTGGCCATCGGCAGCTTCCTCAACGTCTGCATTCACCGGATTCCACGGGAACAGTCGCTGTCGCATCCGCCCTCGCGCTGTCCCTCGTGCGGATACTCGCTGCGGTGGTTCGACAACCTGCCGGTGGTGAGCTACGCCGCGATTGGCGGCCGCTGCCGGAAATGCCGCGTGCGGATCTCGCCGCGATACCCCGCGGTGGAATTGGCGACGGCCGCGCTGTTCGTGATCCATGGCCTGAATTTCGGCTGGACCCCGCTGCTGGCCGTGCGGTTGCTCTTTGCCTGCGCGATGGTGGTGCTCTTCGCGATCGATCTCGAACATCACCTGCTGCCCGACGTGATCACGCTTCCGGGGATCGCGGTGGGGCTCGCGGCGAGCACGCTGCTGCCACCCGGCATCCGCGACTCGCTCGTCGGCGCGCTGGCCGGCGGCGGCGTGCTCTGGCTGGTCGGAGAGGCCTACTACCGGTACTCCGGACAGGAAGGCATGGGTGGCGGCGACGTCAAGATGCTCGCGATGATCGGCGCCTTTCTCGGCTGGAAGCTGGCGCTCCTGACCCTCGTGCTCTCGTCCTTCGCCGGCTCGTTCGTCGGCCTGTTCGTCGTGCTGTTGAAGCGCGGCGGCATGAAATACGCGCTGCCGTACGGCACCTTTCTGGCGCTCGGCGCGCTGGCGGCCTCGCTCGTTGGAGACCGGATCCTCGGCTGGTACCTCTCGTTTTATTGACCGATCGCTCCCACGCGCCATCCCTGACGAGCGGCTTCGAGATGCCAGAACCGTAAGCGGAAGTACCATTTTGCAAAAACGGCGCACCTCGCACGGGCCCTGATTCAGGCCGTTTTTTCGGCTGCAAGCTCTCTGCTATCAACAAGTTGGCGGGCCATGGCATACCCCATGCTATGTCGGACCCCGACCAACATATGAACTCCACCTCAAGGCTCTTCGGAGACGAGCGCGGCTTCACTCTCATCGAGATGATGCTGGTCGTCGGCATCATGGGTGCGCTGGCGGCGATGGCGATGGTCATCGGCCCGAGCTTCGCGAAGCAGGCGCGCGCGGACTCCGGCACCGTGCAAATCCTGGAACTGCTGCGGACCGCGCGCGAGACCGCGATCGGGCAACGCCGGAACATTCAGCTCCGGTTCACCGGCACCAATTCCATGCAGACCGCGCGCGAAGAGATCGCGGTCGCACCGGCACCGCCCGCGACGACGGTGCTGCGGAGCCTGGTGCTCGAGAACCGCGTCGAGTTCACGCTCGTCGGCGGCCTGGGCGACACGCCCGACGGGTTCGGCGGCCTCCCGCTCACCGCCACCGCCTTCGGCCCGTCGCCGACCCGGACGTTCACGAGCGAGGGGACGCTGGTCGATGCGAACGGCGACGTCCTCAACGGCACCATCTTCATGTCGATTCCAAACGTGCCGAACAGTGCGCGCGCGGTGACGATCTTCGGCACCACCGGATTGATGCGCACCTGGCGATGGAACGGCGCGGCGTGGGTCG
>JBDTSX010000280.1:0-6797 GCA_039930925.1 Acidobacteriota bacterium
GGGTCCAGTCCCGGATCGCGGCCGAAGGCACCAGCCTTTTCAGCCGCCGGCCGGTCAGGAAAAACACCGCCCACGCCGCATCAGCCGGCGGCGCGTCGGCGAAGTACCGCGCCATCGCGCCGACCTTGGCATTGGTCGACGTGGTGCGGTCGATGGCATCGTAGAGAGCGGCGAAGCGTTTCATGAACGTGAATCGTCCGGTGCGTGTCCACGCGGTCCGCGGCATCCGGTCAGTCGGTCCCCCGGCCTGTCGGAACGGGTCTCAGTCTCCGGCCGGCTCCCCCTCCCATGCGGTGCGGATCGTGCCGCTCTCGAGGCCGCGTTCGGCCAGGAATCGCGCCAGCGGTTCCGCGTGCCCGTGCGTCGCGAGCACGCGCGTCGCTCCGGTGTCGTGGATCGTCTCGAGCAGCGCCGGCCAGTCGGCATGATCGGAGAGCACGAAGCCGCGGTCGAACGCGCGCTGGCGGCGGACGCCGCGCACCCGCATCAGTCCGGATGCGAACCCGTCGGAGAGGTCCCCGAGCCGGCGCATCCAGGGTGTGCCGCGCGCTGACAACGGGGCCAGGACGAGCTCGCCGGCGAACGTCGATGCGCTGGACCGCGAGCCCCGCGCGCGCTCGATCACCGGCGTCACCGGGAGCATCGCGACGCCGGACTCGCGGTACACGTCGATCATGCCCTGCATCATTCCATGGACGTAGACGGCACGATCCGTGACGCGCATCAGCTCGGCGAGCACCCGCTGCGCCTTGCCGATCGCGTAGCAGAAGAGCACCGACGCACGCCCCGCCGCGGCGTTTGCCTCCCACCAGCCCTTGATCTCGTCGATGACCGACGCGGTGGGATCCCACCGGTAGATCGGCAGCCCGAAGGTGGACTCGGTGATGAACGTGTCGCACCGGAGTGGCTCGAAGGGCGCGCAGGTGGGATCGGGGACGCGCTTGTAGTCGCCGCTCACGATCCACACGCCCTCTGCGGACTCGATGCGCACCTGCGCCGAACCGAGGACGTGCCCGGCCGGATGGAAGCTCACGCGCACGGTGCCGACGGTCGCGCTCTGTCCGTAGGGGAGCGACTCGATGCACGCGTCTCGGCCGAAGCGGCGGCGCAGCAGCGGAAGAGAGTCGTTCGCGCAGAGGTAGGCGGCGCTGCCCGGGCGGGCATGATCGCCGTGCGCATGGGTGATCACGGCGCGACTCACCGGTTGCCACGGGTCGAGGTGAAATCCTCCCGCCGCGCACAGCAGGCCCGATTCGGTTTCCGCGAGCAGCATCCCTAGATTGTAGTACGGGCGGGATCCTCGGACGATCCGCTCGAGCTCTGGCTCCAAGGGCGCGACCGTTTTCCGTCCGGGCACGGCAGGACCAGCTGAAAGGCGAGCGGACGCTGTACCATGGTGCACCGACATGGTTCCGGCCGTCACATCAGATCGAGCGCTCGAGGATGCGCTCGAGCGCTACTGGGGGTATACCTCCTTCCGCCCGCTGCAACGCGAGGCAATGGACGCCATCCTCGCGAACCGCGATTCGATCGTGGTGCTGCCGACCGGCGGCGGCAAGTCCCTGTGCTTTCAGGCGCCGGCGGTGGTGCGCCCCGGCCTCGCGGTGGTCGTCTCGCCGCTCATCTCGCTGATGAAGGACCAGGTGGACACGCTCGTCGGCAACGGCGTGGCGGCGGCCTGCTACAACAGTTCGCTCGCCTCGGATCAGAAGTCGTCGGTAATGGCGGGTCTGCGCGAGGGACGATTCCGGCTGCTCTATGTCTCCCCGGAGCGCCTGGTCGGCGATGGCGGCGAGGGGTTTCTCTCGGCGCTCTCGAAATGCCGCGTCGGCTTCGTCGCCATCGACGAGGCGCACTGCATCAGCCAGTGGGGGCATGATTTCCGTCCGGAGTACCGGCAGCTGGCGAGGCTGCGGACGCTGCTGCCCGGCATCAGCCTGCATGCCTACACCGCCACCGCGACCGCGCGGGTCAGGCGCGACATCGCCGCCCAGCTCGAGCTCAACGACCCGCTGGAGCTCGTGGGCTCGTTCGATCGCCCGAACCTGGTCTACCGCGTCCTCGCCCGGGCGAGCCTGAAGCGCCAGCTCCTCGACGTGCTCTCACGGCATCGCGGCCAGGCGGGGATTGTCTACTGCACGTCGCGCCGCGAAGTGGACGCGCTCTCGGCATGGCTGCGCGAGTCGGGGGTGCGGGCGCTCGCCTACCATGCCGGCCTCCCCGACGCCGAGCGGAGCCGCAACCAGGACGCGTTCCTCGACGAGCACGCCGACGTCATCGTCGCCACCGTCGCCTTTGGCATGGGCATCGACCGGTCGGACGTCCGCTTCGTCGTCCACGCCGGTGCGCCGCAGTCGCTCGAGCACTACCAGCAGGAATCCGGCCGCGCCGGGCGCGATGGGCTCGAGGCGGAGTGCGTGCTGGTCTACTCGACCGCCGACTTCGTGAAGTGGCGGCTGATGCTCGAGCGCAACGGCGAGTTGACGGACGCCTCGCGCAAGCTGCTGCGTGACATCGAACGCTACGCGGCCAGCGTCGGCTGCCGCCACCGGCATCTCGTCGGCTATTTCGGCGAGACCTACGCGCGCGCCGACTGCAGCGCCTGCGACTACTGCCTCGACGAGCTGGAAACGGCGTCCGAGCCGATCACCATCGCGCGCAAAGTCCTGTCGTGCGTCGCGCGCGTCGGACAGCGCTTTGGCGTGGCCCATGTCGCCGCGGTGCTCTGCGGCAGCGACACCGAGCAGGTCACGTCCCGGCGGCACCACGAGCTGACCACCTTCGGGCTGCTGCGTGACGCACCGGTCCCGGAGGTGCGCGGCTACATCGAGCAGCTGATCGCGCATGGGTTCCTGCGGCAGACCGAGGACGCCTTCCCGGTCGTGTCGCTGACCGCGGCCGGGGTCGATCTCCTGAAGAACGCGGCCAGCCATCCCGACCTGGTGCTGGCTCGCCAGCGGCGGCCGGTCAAGGATCGCGCGCCGAAGCGGTCGCGGATCGAAGCGGAGTCGTGGCAGGACGTCGATCGCGATCTGTTCGAACGCCTGCGCGCGGTGCGCCTGGAGATCGCGCGAGCGCGCGGCGTACCGCCTTACGTCATCTTCCACGACACCACGCTGCGCGAAATGGCGCGGCTCCGGCCGAAGTCGATGGAAGAACTGCACGGCATCCGCGGCGTCGGCGCGCGCAAGGCCGAGGATCTCGGCGAGACGTTCCTGACTGCCATCAGGGCGGAATAGGGCTGAAGACTGAGGGCTTAGAGCTGAAGACTCGGGCCGGCGCTTCTCTTCCGGGAAACAGGAGAGCCGGGAGGACAGGGAGTCAGTTTATGTATTTGTGAAGAACATTAGAATCTCGTGATCTCCTGTTCTCCTGTTCTCCTGTTCAAGACAAGTGGCTGTCTCTCGCGAGGAACCCAACCATGGCTGCATATGTGATCGTGCACGTCGAGGTGACGAATCCGGCGGAATACGAACAGTACAAGAAGATGTCCCCCACCAGCATCGAGGCGTACGGCGGCCGGTTCCTGGCTCGCGGCGGCGCGACCGAGGTGCTCGAAGGACACTGGCAGCCCAAGCGGCTGGTGCTGCTGGAGTTCCCGTCCGCCGAGGTCGCGCGGACGTGGTGGGCCTCGCCGGAGTACGCCCCCGCGAAGGCGCTCCGGGATGCGACCGCCAACAGCGAGCTGGTGCTGATCGAAGGGGTCTGAGGCTCAGGCGCTGCCGCGGTTGCGGCCGCCGCGGCGCACCGCGTCCGCTTTCCGGCGCTCCATGTCTTCGAGCGTCTTCGGCCAGTCGTCGCGCAGCAGCCGCGCCAGCGCGCGGTCCGACAGCAGCCGCCCTCCGGTCTGGCACACCGCGCAGTAGTTGGCTTCGTTGCGCGCGTAGACGATCCGCTGCACGGGCGCGCCACAGACCGGACACGGCTGGCCATACCGTCCGTGCACCGCCATGCCGGCGCGGAATGCGGTCACCTTGTCCGGGAACTCGCCGCCGGCCTCTTCACGCAGCCGCTCGATCCACATCACCAGCGTCCGGAGGGTCGCCTCGTGGAGCCGCTCGATTTCCTCCCCGGTCAGGCTGTTCGTCAGCTTCATCGGCGAGAGTTTCGCGGCGTGCAGGATCTCGTCGGAGTAGGCATTGCCGATGCCGCTGAAGATGCGCGGATCGGTCAATGCCCGTTTGATGGTGTGGTTGTCGCGTGTGAGGCGCTCCGCAAAGACCGGCAGCGGGGCGTCGAGCACCTCCAGCCCGCCCGGATCGAGCGCGGCCACCCCCTCCGATCCGGCGACGATGTGCAGCGAGGCCTGCCGCCGTGAGCCGGCCTCGGTCAGGATAGCGGTACCGGTCGGAAAGTCGAACGCGGCAAGGCCGATCTTGCCGGGAATCGCCGCCCCGCGCCCGCGCCAGCGCAGCCGTCCCGCGATCATCAGGTGTAGCACGAGGAACAGATCATCATCGAGGGATACGACGATGCGCTTGCCGAGCCGCCGCAGGCCGACGACGAGACGCCCCTCAGCAGCCGCGACCGGCGGGTCCACCGTGCGGACGAGAAAAGGATTCGCGACGCGCAGCCGCTCGAGCCGCTGTCCCAGCATGCGCGGCGCCAGTGCCTCCAGGTAGAGCGTGATGTCGGGCAGTTCCGGCACGCCTGCCACTCTACCAAGTCGCAGTGCATAAGGGGCCCGACCACCGAACCGAACCGAACCGAACCGAACCCGAACCCGAACCTATAACCCAAACCAGAACCGAACCGAAGCCGAACCTACAACCGAAACCAGAACCGACCTAAAACCCTAAAACTCTAAAACCTAAAACCCGTCCTCCACTACACTCCCCCCCATGCCTGCTCGACGCGTGCCTCCTCAGGTTCTCCTCGTCCCCGCGGTCGTCGGCATCATGACCTCGCTGGTTACCGCATTGACGCTGGTGCCGCGCGTCCGCCTGGTCGAGGTGGTCATCGTCTTCGGCACGGCCGTTGGTGGAAGAGCCGCGCTGGCCGCGGCGATCAAAGATTTTCGAAAGGCTCGTGTCGAGGCGGCAGGGCGCCCCCCCCGTGCGGCCGGGCAGGTCCTGACCGGACAGATGCCGCCGCCACGATTCGTCCGCCGGTGTTTCCTCGCGCCGGCGCTCGCGCTGGCGCTGACCGCGGTCCTCGTCGCCCAGACGCCCTCAGCGCCGCCGGCCGATCTGGACGGCTACGTGGGGCGCGTGATGCAGGCGTTCGACGTGCCCGGCATCGCGCTCGCCGTCGTCAAGAGCGGCCAGGTGGTGGTCGCGAAAGGGTACGGCGTCCGCAAGCTCGGCGATGCCGCGCCCGTGGATGGACGGACGTTGTTCGGGATCGCGTCGAATACCAAGCTCTTTACCGCCACCGCGCTCGGGCTGCTCGTCGAGGAGCGCAAGATCGAATGGGACGCGCCGGTCGTGCGCTACCTGCCTGGGTTCCAGATGTGGGATCCCTACGTGACGCGCGAGCTGACCATCCGGGACCTCCTCGTCCATCGGAGCGGACTCGGGCTCGGCGCCGGGGATCTGTTGTGGTGGCCGCCTTCTGATTACGATCGAAAGGAGATCGCTCGCCGGCTGCGGTTCATTCAGCCCGCGACGAGCTTCCGCAGCGCCTACGCGTATGACAACGTGCTGTACCTGATCGCTGGGGAAGTCATCGCGGCGGTCAGCGGGCAATCGTGGGAAGACTTCGTCAGCGCGCGGATTCTCGCCCGGGTGGGCATGACCGGCGCCAACGTCCGCCATTCAGCGGCGGCCGGCGGCGGCAACGTCGCGGTCCCGCATGCGCGCATCGACGGCGTGGTGCGGCCGATCGCGCCGTTCGACAGCGACAACACCAATCCTGCGGGAGGGATCAACGCCGGCGCCGAGGACATGGCCAGGTGGCTGATCGTGCAGCTCGCCCACGGACGGCTCGACGACGGCTCACGGCTCGTCTCGGAGACGACGTGGCGGCAGTTGACGACGATGGTGACGCCGATACCGATTGGGAATCCCGCGCCTGAGCTCGCCGCGCAGCGCCAGAACTTCCGCGGATACGCCCTTGGATTGAACGTGACCGACTACCGCGGACAGAAGATCCTGATGCACACCGGCGGCCTGCCGGGTTACGTCTCCAGGGTGATGATGATCCCGGATCTGGAGCTGGGCATCGCGGTGCTGACCAATCAGGAATCCGGCCAGGCGTTCGACGCGATCGCCTATCGGATCGCCGATCACTATCTGGCGGCTCCTGCGACCGACTGGCTGGAAGCGTACCGGACAGTCGCGGCGCGTCAGGAGGCGGCGTTTGCCGCGACCGAGCGTGCCGCCGCGGCCGCCCGCAACGGTTCGTCCCGGCCGTCGCTGCCGCTCGGGAAGTACGCCGGCACCTACACGGATGCGTGGTACGGCGACATCCGGATCGAGCAGCAAGGCGATCAGCTGCTGATGCGCTTCATGCACACGCCCTCGTTGACCGGTGTCCTCGAGCACTGGCAGTACGACACATTTGTCGTGCGCTGGCGCGACCGCGAGCTGCGCGCTGATGCCTATGTCACGTTTGCGCTGAATCCGGATGGAACGATCGACCAGGCGAAGATGCAGGCGGTCTCGCCGGCCACCGATTTCAGCTTCGACTTCCAGGATTTGCTGCTGCGCCCGGCCGCGGCCGCGTCGCCGCCTCGATAGGCTTCGAAATCGTGACCGCGTGCCGGGCTCTGGACTCCGTCCTCCTAACCCGAACCCGAACCCGGTGCCCTGATCCCGGATCCCGGTTCCCGGACCCCGGACCCCGGACCCCGGACC
>JBDTSX010000281.1:0-6796 GCA_039930925.1 Acidobacteriota bacterium
GGTCAACCATCGACAAGTTCCAGCGCACCCGCGGCGTCCTCCGCCTGATGGCGACGACGCTCACGTCGCTGGCCCCGGTCCGCCACGTGGCGGCGGCCACCCCGAAAGAGATTTTCATCAGCCCGGCCGGGCATGATGCGAACCCCGGCACGCGGGTCCGTCCGCTGAAGAGCATTGCGGCGGCTCGCCAGGCCGTGCGGGCGGTCAAGACGGCCTCGCCGGTCAACGTCCGGTTTCGCGCGGGTGTCTACTACCTCCCAGACACGATCCTGTTCGGCCCGGAAGACTCAGGCACGGAGCGGAGCCCCGTGACCTGGTCCGCGTACGACAACGAGGAGGCCGTCATCAGCGGCGGCGCCAGGCTGGCCTTCGACTGGAGGCCGTATCGCGACGGCATCATGATGGCGCGGACGCCCGCCGGCTTCGAGACCGATCAGCTGTTCGTGAACGGCAACCGCCAGTACATGGCGCGCTACCCGAACCACGATCCGGCCTCGCAGTACTTCGATGGATGGTCGCCCGACGCGTTCAGTCCGGAGCGGGCCGCACGATGGTCCGATCCGCGCGGCGGCTACATCCATGCGATGCACCGATCGCTGTGGGGGGACTTCCACTACGCGATCACCGGCAAGGATGGCTCCGGCGGCGTCACCTACGAGGGAGGCTGGCAGAACAACCGGCGTCTCGGCATGCACGCCCGCTACCGCTTCGTTGAAAACATCTTCGAGGAGCTCGACGTGCCCGGCGAGTGGTTTCACGACGGCCGCACCTCCACCTTGTACGTCTATCCGCCGGTAGGAACGGATCTGCGGACCGCGACCGTCGAATCGGTCCGCCTCAAGCACCTGATCGAGTTGCGGGGCAGCGAAGACCGTCCGGTGAAGTGGCTCGACCTGCGCGGCCTGACGTTCCGCCATACCGCCCGGACCTTCATGGAGAACAAGGAGCCGCTGCTGCGCAGCGACTGGACTACCTACCGCGGCGGAGCGATCGTCTTCAACGGCGCGGAGGATTGCGCTCTTGAAGACTGCGTCATCGATCAGGCTGGCGGCAACGCGGTGTTCGTGAACATGTACAACCGGCGGATTGCGATCCGCCGCTGCCAGATCGCGCGCGCCGGCGCGAACGGGGTCGCGTTCGTCGGGGATCCCAAGGCGGCGCGGAGCCCGTTGTTCGAGTACGAGCAGCGGCAGAGCGTCAACACCATCGACCTGGCGCCGGGCCCGCGGACCATCAACTACCCGGCCGACTGCCTGGTTGACGATTCGCTGATTTACCTGACCGGTCGCGTGGAGAAGCAGACGGCAGGCGTGCAGATCTCGATGGCGCAGGGGATCACCGTGCGGCACTGCTCGATCTACGACATGCCGCGCGCCGGTATCAACATCTCCGAAGGGACCTGGGGCGGCCACCTGATCGAATTCTGCGACGTGTTCGACACGGTCAAGGAGACCGGGGATCACGGATCGTTCAATTCGTGGGGACGCGATCGGTTCTGGGGGCTGACCGACATCGACCTGAACACGGTCACGCTCGGCGAGCGCCGCGCCCTTCCTCTGCTCGACGTGGTGAAACCGATCGTCATCCGCAACAGCCGCTGGCGCTGCGATCACGGGTGGGACATCGATCTGGACGACGGCTCGTCCAACTACCAGATCTACAACAACCTCGCGCTGAACGGCGGCATCAAGCTGCGCGAGGGCTTCTACCGCACGCTCGAGAACAACGTGATGGTGAACAATTCGTTCCACCCGCACGTGTGGTACGCCAACAGCCAGGACGTGGTGCGGCACAATATCGTCTCCGGGCCGTACCGTCCGATCCGGGTCGGCAAGCCGTGGGGCAAGGAGTGTGATCGCAACCTCCTGCACCGCCCCGGCCGGGAGATTCCGGCGCCCGCGGAGGCCCTCCAGAAGGACAGCGGACTCGATGCGGCGTCGATCGAGGCTGACGCGCAATTCGTGAATCCGCGCACCGGCGACTACCGCGTGCGCGACGGCTCGCCCGCGCTGCAACTCGGCTTCGTGAACTTCGCGATGGATCAGTTCGGTGTCCAGACACCGAAGCTCCGGGCGGTCGCGCGGACGCCGGCGCTGCCGGGTGCGGCGCAGGGCCAGTCCTCGACGCTGCAGTCCGGCCGCGACACGCGGACGGCCGTCTGGCTGGGGGCGACCGTTCGCAACGTCTCCGGGCCGGGGGAAGTGTCGGCGTCGGGTCTGCCCGGCGAGATCGGGGTCCTGGTGATCGAGGTGCCGCCGCTCAGTCCGGCGGCGAGAGCGGGATTGCGTCGAGGTGACGTGGTCCTGAAGGTCGGTGCGCGAACGACCGATGCGCTGGCGGATCTGCTGCAGGCCCCAGCCTCGACCGAGAGCGGGGAAGTGACGGTGTTCCGGGATCAGCGGAACACGGTGTTGAAGTATTAGAGCCATCCGTGGCGCCCGGCAGAGCGCCCGGCGTGGCGTCCGGCGTAGCGCCCGGCAGAGCGTCCGGCGTGGCGTCCGGCAGAGCGCCCGGCGTGGCGTCCGGCTTTAGCCGGACGTCTTTGCGGCTGCAACTGCCTGTCGGTCTTCACTCCACCTTGAGGATTCCGCGCATCATCAGCCAGTGCCCCGGGAACGAGCAGACGTACGGATATTCCCCAGGCTCGGTCGGCGCATCGAAGGCCATGACGGCGGACTCCCCGGCATTCAGCAGTGGTGAGGCGATCAGGACGTTTGGCGAATCAGGCACGAAGCCCCGTGCCTGCGCCCCTGCATCGTTCATCGATCCGAACAGCTCCTTCTCGTACGCCGCCATGTTCCCGCGCTTGAAGACGACGAGGTTGTGCTGCAGGTCGTCGGTGTTGCTGAACGTGATCTCCACCCGCTGCCCCGCCCGCGCGGTGATCATCGTCTGACTGAACTTCATTTCTCCCGCGACGACCGAGAGCGCGACCGACCGGGTCGATCCGGCGCGGTCCGGGCGCGCGGGTGATCCCGCGGCGGCCGCCGTGGCGCTCCCAGCTGTGGGGGCTTCCTTGAACATGTCAGCCACGGGGCTGTTGGCGAGGAGGAACTGCTGCGCAATCGGAATCGCCTGGATGATTTCCCGGCGCCGGCCGCCCTGCCAGATTTCTTCGATCTTCGCCCGCCACTCTCCGGAGAGGGTCACGCTGAACCCGTCTCCGGCGAGGACCATCCCGGTCAGCACCGGACCCGCGACGGGCGTCGCGCCGCCGGTGAGTGGAACCGGCTCGCCCGCGAAGCCGCCGCGTCCATTGACGTTCGAGATCCGGACCGCAATCACGTTGCGGCCGGTGACGAGCACGCCGGCGGGAATCGTGTATTGCCGCCCCAGGTTCCGCTGATTGGTGGTGCCGTTGATGCGAATCCCATTCACGTAGGTGACGTCGGTGTCGTCGACGATCCCAAGATGAATCGTCGCCGGGGCGCCGGCGGCCGCGGCCGGCAGATCGATCGCCCGGCGAAACCAGACCGTGCCGACCAGCTCGCCAAGCGCCGTCTCACTCCAGACTTTGGGCGCCGCGATCGACATCCAGTCGGCATCTGCGAGCGCCGCCGCCGACCAGTCCGGGCCCGCCGGCCGTTCGCCGCGCGCGCCGCGAACGCCGACCCGCATGAACTCGCCGACGCCGATGTCGCTGGCGTACGCCTCGAGGAAGCCCTCCCGGTGCGTCGTCGCCGCAATCCAGATCGCTTCGGGGAGCCACTCGTCCTCGATCATCTCGCGGCTCTTGCTGGCCCGGTAAATCGCCCGGCCCGCGTCGGCGGACGCCGGCATCCGCGACAGCGCCAGCAAGGCATTCAGCCGCACGTTCAAGTCCTGGTCGTCGAGCGCGCCTGCGCCGAGCAGCGCCGTGACCGATTGCGCCGTCTTCGGCAGCACGGATTGCGCCGCCTTGCGAACCCCCGCGGCGGGATGCGTGAGCGCGCGCGTGGCGGCCTCGAGTGCGGTGGTGTTCGTGCCCTCCAGCAGCCCCAGCCCCTGCATCGTCCAGAGCGCATGCACGGCCGGGGAATTGAGGCCGATCGCGTCCACCGCGCGGTCGTTCACGATCGCGATGAGCTGGGGCAGCACGTCGGTCTGGCCGCGCTCGACGAGCAGCCGCTGCGCCGTCGTCCGCCAGAACATGTTGTCGTTGCGCAGGGCCTGCACCAGCTCGAGCGGCCGGCTGGCGCTCAAGGCAATCGCCGTGTGCGGCTTCGCCCCCTTCCAGGCCAGGCGATAGATCCGCCCGCGGTCGTGTTCACGCAGCGGCGTGTCGTAGGCGTTGCCGCGTCCGTTCAGGTAATGGTGTCCCCGCGCGATCGCGCCCCCCGGCGTCGGGTTGTGCTGAATGATGAAGTCGTAGAAGTCCAGGAGCCAGAGGGCGCCGTCGGGGCCCACTTCGGCATGCACCGGCGCAAACCACTCATCGTCACTGGCCGCGATATTCCAGCCGTCCTTCTCGGTGAAGCCCGAGCCCTGGCGCTCGATGATCGCGCGGTGGACGACGTGCCCGGTCGGCTCGTTCACGAACGCGATGCGGTTCCAGTACTCTTTGGGGAACGCGCGCGCGGTGTAGAAATTGTGTCCGGCGGCCGCGGTGAACCCTCCCTGCACGTCGACCTGCCGGATCCTCGGCGTGTTCGGCTGCATCGCGTAGTGGCCGTCCAGCTTCTTCTTGCCGTCGCCGCGGAGGCCGGTCACGCCCTGGTAATACGGCCGCGGAATCGCGACGTAGTCGCTGTGCTCCCCGTTGGCGGTCGATCCAAAGACATCGAACGTTTCGTTGAAGGCGAGACCCCAGGTGTTGTTGGTGAAGTTCGCCATGTGCTCCATCTGCGAGCCGTCCGGCGTGAAGCGATAGAGCGCCTGGTTGAAGGTGTGGGCCTGGCCGCCAACGATGCCGTTGAAGCCGGAGTAGCCGACCGCCCCCCAGATCCAGTTGTCCAGGCCGTATTTCAGGTTTGACGCGAGCGCATGCGTATCGCGAACACCCCATCCCGTGATCAGCGTTGTCCTGACGTCTGCCTTGTCGTCGCCGTTGGTGTCCTTCAACGAGACGAACTCGCCCGCCTGCGAGACGATGATGCCGCCGTTGACGAAGACGAGGCTGCTGACGATGCTGAGCGAGTCGGCGAAGATCGTCGCCCGGTCGGCGCGGCCGTCATGGTCCGTGTCTTCGAGGATCTTGATGACGTCGTGTCCCTGGCCGGCCGGCTGGGGATTGTTCGGGTAATCCCTGGTTTCCGCGATCCAGAGCCGGCCGCGCTCGTCCCACGCCATCGCTTCCGGATTCCCGGTGATGAGCGGCTCGGCCGCGAACAGTTGCAGCTCGAACCCCGGCGGAATCTGGAAATGCTTCGCGGCCTCCTCCGTCGTCAGGGGCGCCTGAAGCTTCGGCGCTACGGCCCGGCGCTCGTAGTTCGGGACGGGGACGATCGGATCGGACAGGTGGAGCGGCTCGATGCGAAGCGCGGCGAGCTGTGCGGCGACGCGAGGCCCGATGGCCCAGGTAATCGCCTGCCTGATCGAGGTGGGGAAGTTCGGGTCGATCCAGGCCGTGTCGTCAGCGCTCCACGTGCTGTAGAACACCCGGCCCTGACCCTGGGTTCCCGTCCGCGTCCACGCCTTCGGCCGATCGGCGTCGCCGCGCGGCATCACGATGCCCTTGCCGCCGGCGACGAACTCGACCAGTGCGGTCTTCTGGTCGGGCGTCAGCGGCGCGTGCGTCGCATCAACCATCAGCGCGTCGTACTGCGCGAGATTGGCCGCATTCAGATCGGCGGGGTCGGTCGTGTACGAGAAGTTGAAGCCGTACTGGGCCAGCGAGGCCTTGACCATCGGCGCGAAGCGGTCCGGATCGCTGCTGGCTCCGGCGTGTCCGAGCAGCAGGATCTCCACCCGGCGAGGCGCGGAGTGTGGTGCGAGCTGGGTGACAGCCGCGATGGAGACGGCTGTCGGCCCGGCGGCGAGGGCAGCCAGTGCGGCGACAAGAAGCTGGCGAAGTCGCACGGCTGCCTCGGGGAGGATGCGGTTAGGGGTTCGCGCCGCGGCCGCGCGCGGGCGGTCCGGCCGGCAGCAATGAGAAGCCGCCGCGTCCCCAGCCTGCGGCGGGCTGCGTGAGTGGTACTTTCGCGCCGGCATGGCAGGTGAAGCAGCTGACCTTCTCCGGAATCGCCTGATCGCCGATCCCCTTGAGCGCGTCGCTGTTGACCGACATCACCATCTGGATCATCTTGCGGGCGACTTCCTTCTCCGGCTTCTCGTCGAGCGAGTAGTCGAGCGTCGGCGGCCGGCCGGCGGCCGGCGGCGGGGCGTTCGGGTCGGGCGCGTGGCAGTGAGTGCACATCACGCCGAGGCTCTCGGCAAAGGTCTGCATCAAGGCGCGGACCTGCTGGGTGGTCCACTCCTTGGGGAGCACCTTCAGATTTTTGGGGGCAGCCTGTGGGCCTCGAGCGGCGGCGGCGGGCGGCGGCGGGACGGCGGCGGCGGGATCCTGCGCCGGCGGGGCTGCCGGCGGCTGCTGGCCGAGGGTGACGGACGCGGACGATGCGAGGACGGCGGAATAGATAGCGACAGCAACCAGGACTCTACGCATGAAACCTCCACGACACGAGACGCGGCTATCTTAAGAGGTTGCGATGAAAACGTCCAATCCTACCGGCAGGATGGTCCGCAACACCGGTGTTCTTCCGCCTGAAGGCGGAAGCCACGGACTTCAAAAACGACCTGCATCTCTTCCGCCTGAAGGCCGACCCCTCCTTCGGCGCGCGAGAAGCCCTTCAATTAGTGACCTCGTGGCTTCCGCCTT
>JBDTSX010000282.1:0-6751 GCA_039930925.1 Acidobacteriota bacterium
GCATCGACCATCGGCGAGCTGTCGTCCACGCGCCGGCCGACGCCGCTGACGATCCGGTCGATGACCCGCAGCAGGTGCTTGTCGTCCTGGAAGGTGGTCGGGATTTTTTCGAGCTTGCCGGCGCGCTCGACGTAGACCGACTTGTAGGTGTTGACGAGGATGTCGCTGATCCCCGGGTCGCGCAGCAGCGGCTCGAGCGGGCCGAGGCCGAAGACCTCGTCGATGACGTCGCCGAGGATCACCTCGCGCTCGGTCATGCTCATCGGGCTGCCCTCCTCGGCGATGAGCGCGAACAGCAACGTCCTGATCTCCGCCTCGGCGCGCGGCCGATCGGCCGAGGCCAGCGCCTCGAGGTTCAGCCGATCGAGGAGCTTGCGATGGACGTTGGCCTTCAGCTCGAGGTATTGCGGCCGAGGCGCGTCCATGCGCGGGCGGGCCGGCATCGCGGCGGGCGGCAGGTGCGTGGCGTTCAGCGAGAGGCTCATGAAATGTGATCCGTTCCTTCGCGCGTCCCGAAGGGCGCGCGGCCGTCATGGATGCGTGCCGGGGCCTGCTGCCCCGCTTACAACAGTCCGAGGAATGCCCGCTTCTTTTCAGGCTCCGCCTTCTTCGTCTCGACCGGCATCCCGAGCAGGTGCCGGGTGAAGCTGCTGAACTGCGCCGCGATCTCCGAGTGGTTGGTCAGCGCGAGCGGCACGCCGGAGTTGAGGGCGGTCGACACCGTGCGGTAGTCACTCGAGAACGCGTGGTAGATGCCCAGGCCGAGCGCCGTCTCGATCTGCTTCGGCGCAATCAGGTGCTGATCGGACACGCGGTTCAGCAGGATTTTCACGCGCTCGCTGCCGGCGCCCAGCTGCCGGACCCGGTCGACCAGCCGCTGCGCGTTGCGAATCGACGGCACGTCGGGATTGGTGACCAGAAATACCGTGTCCGCCGCATACAGCGCCGCGACGCCGCACGCGTTGACCATGTTGCCGGCGTCGATCACGATGTAGTCGTAGGCGCGTGAGAGCACCCGGAGCAGTTCCTCGATCGCGCCGGCATCCTGGGCGTTGGGGCGATCGAACTGCTCCGAGCCGGCGATGATGTCGAGCCCGGATTTGTGCTTCGACACCAGCTCGCGCAGGAAGTCGCGGTCGAGCCGGTGCAGGTTCTCGATCGCATCGAGCACCGTGAACCGGGGACGCACGCCGAGGAACAATGCGACCTCGCCGAGGCACGGCTTCAGATCCAGGATCACCGTGGGCTTCTTGGTCACCCGGGCGAGCTCCACGGCGCAATTGACCGCCACGGTGGTCGTCCCCGATCCCCCCTTCGCGCCCAGGAACGCGTGTGTGACGCACGGCTGACGGGCGCCCGCATTCGCGGCCGCCTGGCGCGCCGCGGTGCGCCGGACCGCGCCGTGGAACGACTCCTCCATCGCGCGCGATTCCTGGGTCGCGCCTCCCGGCGTCCACGGGAAGAACTCGTTGGCGCCGGCGCGCATCGCCTGGAGGATCAGGCTGGGCTCGGAGCTCGCGGCGACGGCGAAGATCCCCGCCGACGGATGCCCCGCCCGCAGCCGCTCGATCGCGGCCATCCCGGACGAGGCATCGGCGCGAATGTCCACCACCACGACGTCCGGGCCGCTGCCTTCAGCGGCGCGCGCGTCCACGATGCCGATCGGCACCCCGCCCGTGCGCAGCAGCGCCGAGATCTGGCGCTTGAATTCTTCGTCATGCGTGACGACGGACGCTGCGAGCTGTGCCATGGCTGACTACCCTGCTTCCTGAAAGATGCCGTCGTTCATCCGCCCCACGTCGCCTTAGCGGCGGGACGAGGACTGGGGGACCGACGCGGTCTTCTTGGCTTTGTCATCCTTGCTCCCTTGTGCTTTGTCGATCTCGGCCTGATACTCCGACTGCGCCTGCTTCAGACGCGCGGCGGCATCGGTCAGGACCTTTTCACGTTTCTGATCGTCGACGGCTTTGAGGCGCGCCGTCTCCGCGTCCTGGCGCGCGAGCTCCGCCGCGCGGGCGGCGCGTGCTTGCGCGACCCGATCGGCCTCGCGGCGCTCCTCTTCCGCCTTCTTCTGCTGGAGCTTCTCCTCGTTCGCCCTGAGCTTCTCCTCGACCACCCTCCGCCGCGCCGCGTCGTCCGCGGCTTTCTTCTCGTCGGCGCGCTGCTTCGCGCGCGCCCTCAGCTCCGCTTTCGTCGGCGGCGCCGGCACAGGCTCCTGGGGCACCGCGGGCGCCGCGGCCGGCGCGGTTCCTGAATCCGCCGTTGTCACGGGAGCGATCGGCTCGGGGGCGGCGGCCGGAGGGGCCACCGGGACATCCGCCAGGGGCGGAAACAACGCGGGCGCCGAGGCGGTGGATGCCGGCAGTTGCGGAAGCGCTGCCGGCGTCTGAATCGGCCGGGCGGCGATCGGCTCCGCGGCCACATCCGAAATCCGGGATCCGGGTTCCAGGGCCTGTGATTCCGTGCCGCTCCGCCGCGGAGAGGGCTGCACGCCACCGGGACGCGACGAGCCGACGTAGGGGTCAGGCGTCGGATACGTCTTGGCCGGCGGGGCGAGGTAGGGGGCGGCCAGGGCCGGCAGTGCTTCCGAGGCGCCCATTTGTCCGCGCTTGAGGATGACCGGCGTGATCATGACCACGAGCTCGGTCAGGTTCTTCTGGTGCGCCGCGCTCTGGAACAGTTTGCCGAGAACCGGGATATCGCCGATGCCGGGGATCTTGGACATCGTGTTGGTCAGCGTGTTGTTCAAGAGCCCGGCGATCGCGAACGTCTGTCCGTCGCGCAGCTCCACTTCCGTTTCCGTCCGCCGCGTCGTCAGGGCGGGAATTCTGAAGCCGCCCACGGAGACGGCATTGGCGAAGTCCAGCGAGCTGACTTCGGGCTTGACCTTCAGGCGAACCAGGTCGCCGCCGAGGACGGTGGGGGTGAAGCTGAGACGCACGCCGAACTCCTTGAACAGGATCGTCACGGAGTTGTTGCCGTTGCCGGACTGCACGACCGGAATCGGAAACTCGCCGCCGGCGAGGAAGCTGGCTTCCTTGCCGTCGATGGCGACCAGGTTGGGCTCGGCCAGACTCTGGAAGAGTCCCTTGGTCTGCATCGCCTTGATGGCGGTGCCGAGCCCGGCTTTGCTGTTGAAGAGGAACAGGTTGAGGAAGTCGCTGAACACCAGGCCCTTGTCCGTGTCGAACGACGGCGAGGGCACGCTCGGGGGGTCGCTCCGGCCGGCCCAGTTGGTCTTGCTCAGGAAGAAGCTCGCACCGAGCTCCTGCAGCGCGCTCCGGCTGACTTCCGCGAAGCGCACCCGGAGCATCACCTGGTTCGAGGCGAGGCCTTCCTGCACCTGCAGCAGGTTGACGACGTTCTCCTTTTTCTCGACGTAGCCGCCGGCGACGTCCGCCGCCTTCTCGACCACGTACTTGCTCGAGACCGTGCCGGAGATGACGACGTCCTTGCCGCTGCCGACGACGGTGACCGGCTCGCCGGGGAACAGTTGCTTCATCTGGCCGATCAGGGAGCTGAGGTCGCGCCGCACGGTCACTTCGTAGGTCGTGATCGCCCCGCCGCGATCCCAGATGAAGAGCGAGATGGTGCCGGGCTGCTTGCCGTGAATCAGCAACTGGCCGGGCGAGGTGACCATCGCATCGGCGATGTCGGGCACGGTCAGCGACACGCGGCTGATCGGCGAGCCGACGTTGAGGATGGTCGAGCGTCCCACGAGCAGTTCGATGTCGGTCGGCCGTTCCGAGGGTCCGCGCGCCGGCGCCGAAGCCGCGGCAAACGCCGGGACCTGCTGCGCCTGCTGTGCCTGCGGCACGGACACCAGGATCAGGATGATGAAGGCGGCCAGCGCCGTTCTGAACGTTCTTGCCCGCGGGCTCATGAGGTCTCCTTCGCGAGTTGCCAGGATGCGCCGGACGACGCCGCCGCCGTGGGTACGGCCGGTCACTTGATCACTTCCGTTGCGCGCTTGTCGCCGCGAATCATCTCCACCGTCGGCGCCGGCCCGACGCCGGGCGCCGTGGTCGTCACCGGCGGCGCCACCGGTGCGCGGCCGGTCGAGGTGGCCACCTTGTGGACGATGGGATTTCTCACGTTGCCCATCAGCCCCGACGTCTTGATGCCGGACGTCTCGGGCGCGCCCTGATCGAGCGGATTGCGCAGCGCGAGCTGAATCTTCCCTTCCGTGCTGGCGAGCGCGAGGCGCTCGGCCTGTTCCGGAAACACCAGCAGCGTGACGACGGTGACCTGCACCGGCTTGGTGTTCTCCTGGTCCTGCTCCATGCGCGTGCCGGCGGTCAGCACCTGCACGTTCGAGAGGATGACCTTGGTCGTCATGTCGGAGCGCTGGTCGGTGGGGTTCGCGGTCGCCAGGACGTCGACCCGGTTGCCCGGGAGCACGTAACCGGCGACGCCGACCACTTCGTCGACGCGCACCGAGACGGCGCGCATGCCTTCAGGAATGATTGGCGGCAGCCCCGCCCCCGACTCCTTCGAGGCGAGCTTGGCGGCGAGGATCGGCTCGTTCTTGACCATCGGCGCGATCACTCCTCGGCCGATCACGTCGGAAGGCTGCGCGAACGTGCCCTCCGGCGCTTTGCCGAGCGGGAACGCCATGACCTGCAGGTCCTCCTTCTTCAGCTGCGCGCCGAGCGGCAGGTTGGCCGCGGCGACGACCACCGCCTGCGTCGGCGTGGCCACGGCCTGCTGCGGCTGGTTCTGGACGAAGTTGTAGGTTCCGTAGGCCAGGCCTCCTCCGGCGAGGATGGCGATGGCGAGGACGGCGAAAATTCGGCTGCGCATATGTATCCTCTTGCTGTCGTTGCCGCATGAACGCGACGTACGTGACGTGCACGCCCGTCGACCAGGTGACGCCCGCCACCCTCACCCGAGTCGTTACCCCATGAGTCCGGCCAGCACGCTCCCGATCGCGATTGCCGGGCCATACGCGAACCGATGCGCCGCCGGTGCGGCGAGGATTTCCTGGTGCGCACCGCTCGGCGCCGCGATCAGGCGCCGGGTGCCGGCGATCGCGTTCACCAGCTGCCGGCGCCGCAGCGCGACGGCCACGGCGAGCACGCCGCCGGCGAGCGCGGTCAGGAGAAACGCCGTGACCACGGTCGAGGGACCGACGACCGCGCCGACCGCGGCCATCAGCTTCACGTCCCCGGCGCCGGTGGCGCCGAGCAGATGCCCCGGCATCATCAGCGCGAGCCCCAGCGCGAGTCCGCCAATCGACGCCCACACCGACATCCCGCTGAAGCCCATTGCCGCGAGCCCGATGCCGATCGTCGCCATCGCGGCGGTCAGCTCGTTCGGGATCCGCCGGGTGCGGATGTCGACGATGCTGGCGACGACCGCGCCGGCAACGAGGGCGGCGAACGCCGGGTTAAAAATTGGTACCAATGACCTGCCAGAACACGGTGTAGATGGTGTTGCCCACGGTCGACACGGCGCCGATCGCGATGACCGCGATGAGCGCCGCCAGCAACCCGTATTCGAGCAGGTCCTGGCCGTCCTCTGAGCGGCGGGCCTCGGCGATCTTTCTGAGTAGGGCGACGGCATCCGGCGACTGCATGGCGGACTGCTCCTTCTTCGCTTCACGGCGCGGAACGCGACGGGGTTGAGTGGACCGGTGTCCGGGGTGCGCGAGCCGGGCGGCGCCGATTCCGCGCCGTTGAGCCCGCGCACGCCGGGCACCGTGGGAACTTGTGTCTGCTACGACGCGGTGCCGCTCAGCTGAGTGGCGATGCTCGTGAAGATCGTCTTCACTGATGTGCCCGCGAGTCCGACCGCCCCAATCGCGATCAACGCAATCAGCGCGACGAGCAACGCGTACTCGAGAAGGTCCTGGCCCTCCTCCTCACGACCGAACGACCTGACCAAAGCAGCGAGCTGAGACATGAAGTCCTCCCGACGGATGCAGCGTTCGCACCCGATGACATGCACGGCCCCATGCCGCGCGGTGAACGCTACGACGCGGTGCCGTTCAACTGCGACGAGATGTTGGTGAAGATCGTCTTCACCGAGGTGCCGGCCAAGCCGACCGCGCCGATCGCGATGAGCGCGATCAGCGCGACGAGCAACGCGTACTCGAGCAGGTCCTGGCCATCTTCGTTGCGCGCGAACGTCTTTGCGAAGGCAACAAGCTGAGACATGTGTGAATCCTCCCTGGGAATAACACCGCGTCTGCGCGGTGCGGTGCGGCGCGGCCGCATGCGGTTGATTTGCGCGGCGACTTGCCGCCCGACAAAAACGCTCAATCGCAACGGCTGTGCCACGGTGTGATCCTCACCGGTGCGACCGACATGCAACTCATTCATGCTGCGGTGATTCGACGCCGCGCGGCGCGCGCCGAATCGCATTTCGCCGGACGCTCGAACGGCGCGGTCGCGCCTCAGTTTCGTAAGGCCCGCCGCGAATTTCGTGGCCCCGACCCGGCCGCGCGGCGGCGTTTTGATCGCGATCCCGCGGCGCGGAACTGGCTTTTGCTGTCATTTATCGCCCTGGTGTCGAGCAGGGCCTGCGGCACACGGCTTGCGAATACCCCCCGGAGACCACTGCCACACAAGGAGGTTCCCGGGGCATGCGATCGGCGCCCGTCGCGGGAGAAACGATGACGAAGGGATGGTGCACCAACGGAGACCCTCCCAAGGGCAAACCGCGCTCCCGCCTGGTCGCCCTACCGGGGCGCACCAGTTCCGCATTGATGTTCAACTTGCTGCCAGGATCCCGAAGCCATTGGTCAGCC
>JBDTSX010000283.1:0-6732 GCA_039930925.1 Acidobacteriota bacterium
GCGTTACGGCCTGGCCGCCGGTGTCTGGACCCGGGATATCAAGAAAGCCCACTACGTCGCGCGCAAGCTGCAGGCCGGCACGGTCTGGATCAACACCTACAACGTTTACGACACGGCCGCGCCATTCGGCGGCTACAAGCAGAGCGGCTTCGGCCGCGAGATGAGCGCGCATGCGCTCGAGCACTACACGCAGGTGAAGAGCGTGTGGGTGGACCTCAACATGTAGGGCCGGGATCCGGGATCCGGGATCCGATCAGAAGACCCGGCGCGGAACCGAAGGCGAGTTGAGGGGACCGCTCCCCGTGGTGCGCCGCTGCGTCACCGGGGCGCCGGATGGTGAAGCGGAGGCCGAGTAGAGGTGGCACGGCCTTCAGCACGGCGCCATCTGGCCGCCAGGGCCCTGCGCGTGTGCGCGGCAACGGAGAGCGTCTCGCGGTGGTAACGAACCCCGCCGTTGACGACCCGAGCCGCCACCGCGAGCCAGGCGCAGACGGCTCGCTCGGCGACCCACGCCGGCGCACAGAGGGACGCCGACCAGGGAAACACCCTGATACCGCCGTTCCGCCGCCGCCCGAGTTCCGCCACGCATATGGGCAGAGCGATCACCGCTATCGCGGCGGACAGGGAGTGGCCGCGTCACCACGATGCGATCAGCATCGGGATCACGGCGAGGGCCGCACCCAGACGCGCCGGCCGTGCGAACTCATCGTAGGCCTGACGTACACGCTGACTCCAGAAGTGATGCGTGGACGGCGGTAGCCGGCGCACGAGCAACTCCGGACGTGACACGGCCTTTCCCCCTGCCGCCTCGACCGTCCGGACAAGTTCCAGGTTCTCGAACAGCACGTCGCCGTCGTACCCGCCGAGCCGGCGCATCGTCGAAAGCCGTACCGCCAGTGTTCCGGGCCAGTCACCACCAGCCACTCGGTTGATGAGGGTCCTCGCGGTGTCGAGCCGGGCGTGCCAGGGCAGCGGGTCGAAATAGTTCTGCGGACGCACCACGTCAGCCCATGCGAGGCTCGACGCGATGTCGTCAAGGGCTGCCACCGAATACCGCACGTCGTCATCAGCGATGACCACGCACTCCGAGCGCGCCAGGGTCAGCCCCGTCAAGACTCCCTGCACCTTGCCGTTCTTCATGGTGTGCAGTTCGGGGGCGGGACGCACATGCCGGATCCCGGGGAGGCATGCGCGGTCGAGCTCGGCAAAGAGCGCATCGTCCGATCCGTCGACAATGATCATGTCGGTGACGGCCGCGAGCTGATTGACATACGCCATGAACTCGCGCGTCGGCGGCTGCCAGGATCGGAGCGGCAGGATGTAGCTGACCAACGTCACGGTGGCACCTGCGTGATGGGGTTAACGGCCTCGGCCGCGGAGCGGCTGATCCGCATCGTGCGAGACCGCACGCGGTCCTACGCGATCTTTCGCGCCGGCTCCGCGCGCTGCACAGCCGCTGGATGATACGCCGCGCCAATCGAACCGCGGCTGACCGGACCGGTGCCGCCTTGGTACAGCGAAACGCTTCGCGGGCCTGGGCGAACGCGCTCGCCCGAGCTCCACGATCGACCATCTCCTCAGCGCGTTCCAGCGCATACAACCCGTGATAGAGCTTCGCTTGCCGCGTCAGCTCGTCGCGGCGTCCGACCGGCGGATATTGCCAGGCGAGCGCAATCGCGCGGCGTGCGTCGGCAGTGTTCGCCCCGTCCGCATCAGGCTCGACGTGTCGGACTGTTCGTGCAGCCGGTAGATCGCCCGTGGGGCCGGGTCGTACCACACGGGCACCGCCAACGCCACGCGTTTCCACATGTCCCAATCGGCCGAGTGGAACAGTTCCGGACTGCGACAGCACGCTGCCGAGCGCCGCTCTGAGGTACTCCGCGCAGTCGTAGACGGGGATCATCACCGACCAGAATGGCCGGTCCGTCGTACCAGACACCGGCCCTATCCGCGGATAGCCGGCTTCCGCCCGCCCGGTGGTCACGGTCACTGCACTTCTCGTCGTGTCTCGCAGGCGACCGGGCTTCAGGCCGTCGTGGTTCGGACCGACGTCCACGGCTGGCTCCATTGCTCTGGAGTCTCCCGTGGGCGCGCGAGCGACAACTGGTCCGCATCATCCGCCCAGACCACCGCGCTCAGTCCGTGGGAGAAACGGGTTTCCCATGGCAGGTGATAGGCGCCGGCATCACACCAGACGATCAGATCGCCGGGAACGATCGCGGCGGACAGCTGCAGCCGGCCCAACCGGTCGTCGGTCATGCAGGTCGGGCCGCAAACGACCGTAGAGATCTTCGGGCCCGGCCGCTCGGGCAGCGAGATGAGCCGATGCAGGCCGTTGTCCGCGTCGAGCGCATGATTCGTCCGTCCACCGTCGCAGATCAGGTAGCGGCCGTCGCTGCGCAGCTTGGTGTCGAGCACCCGAAGGATCAGCACGGCGGATCCCCGAGTCAGGTGGCTCCCATTTTCGAGCCACAGCTCGCCCAACGATGGCAGCCGCCGGGTCGCCTCGGTAAACGCGACCGCCAACTCGGCGAAGGCCGCGTCAACTTCCGAGGCGTGATCGATGCCGCCGCCACAGTCGAAGTACTGCGGCGCCAGATCGTGGCGCACACAACGGGCCACCAGGCACGCAATCGATTCCGCGCCGGCGCCGGGGCGTCGCGCCGCCTGGCCAAGATGGAAGTGCAGGCCATGCACCCGTATGCCTGCGCCGCGCAGCTCCCGGCACGCGTCGGCGAATTCCTCTTCGCTCAAACCGAACTGGCCGCCGGACCGGGTATCGCGCGCGTCCCGTTCGGACGGGACGTGGCACCGCAGGCCGACCTGCCACTGCTGGCTGACTGCGGCGGGCAGCAGGGCGGCGATCTCGCTCGTCGAATCGAAGTGGACCTGCAGCCCCGGCGTCCGATGCCGGCCGAGCCAGGCGTGCTTGGCGATGCCGTTCACCAATAGCTGCGAGCTCGGGTAGCCGAGGTCCCTGACTGCGACCAGCTCCGCTTCACTCACGACTTCGACGCCACGCCCCGACCGCAGCCAGGCAGCTGCGAGAGGGCGCACCGGGTGGGTCTTGAAGGAGAGCCACGAGCGCACGCGAAGCCCCGCGAACCGACGCTCTTGCGCCTCTGCCGCCTCGACGACCGGCCCCCAGCGAGAGAGGTAGCAAGGGGTCGAGAACTCGTGCGCGGCACGCCAGGCGAGTTCGGCCCACCGTGCCGTGTCGGTCTCGGTCGATTGGTGCGTGCCATTCAGGCCCGGTTCTCCCTCGGGCTTCACCGTGGGCTATCCGGCACGACGGAAGACGGCGTCGCAGCGCGAGTCGAGCGGGCCACGGCCGCGGCCTCACAAGATTCGTGCCCGCCGATCTCGTGGCAGTCATCGTCGTTACCCATGGGACGATTTCAGGACCGGCCGGGCGACGGGGCCGAGCCGGATAGCCTCGAAATGCTGAGCTAGAGAGCACCGGATGAGTAGACGGACACGCACTGTCGTTCTGGGCCGTCGGCTAGGGGTTTCCCTACCTCCTCGGGTCGATGATCCCAATCGTCCTGGCCCGTACTATGTGACACTCTCGGATGAGGAGTTGACCGCCGCCAACGGGGCTGGTCACCACCCTGTCGGCGGCCGCATCGACTATCCCTCGAGTGAATTTACACAGACCATCCATGAATATTGCGTCGCTTCCTTCTGGGAGTCTTCCTGCTGAGAGTCTTCTTACTGTGAGTCCCACGCCCTTGATGTCCGGATCGCCCGAGCGCTACCGCGTATGGGCGCCTCGTGCAGGCCACGTAGCGCTCGATGTCAACGGACAGCGGATCGAGATGGCACCGGGGCCCGATGGATGGTGGTCCGCGGATCGGGAGATGCACGACGGCGATCTCTACGGATACGTCGTCGACGGAACCGGTCCGCTGCCGGATCCTCGAAGCACGTTTCAGCCTGCCGGCGTCCACGGCCTCTCGCAGTGTGTCCGTCACGAGCGGTTCGAATGGACGGATGCGCGATGGCAGGCACCGCCCCTGGGGTCGGGCGTCCTGTACGAGTTGCACGTCGGCACGTTCAGCGAGGCCGGCACGTTTGCCGGCGCCATCGCGAAGCTGCCCCACCTCGTGGACCTGGGGATCACGCATCTCGAACTCATGCCGGTGGCACAGTTTTCAGGTGATCGGGGCTGGGGCTATGACGGTGTCGATCTCTTCGCGCCGCACGGCGCGTACGGCGAGCCAGACGATCTCAAGCGGCTGGTCGACAGCTGCCATGCGCACGGCATGGCGGTGGTTCTGGACGTCGTCTACAACCACTTCGGGCCGGCTGGCAACTACGCCTCGAAGTTTGCGCCGTACTTCACCAGCCGGTACACCACGCCGTGGGGCGACGCGGTCAACCTGGATGATGTCGGCAGTCACGAGGTGAGACGTTTTTTCTGCGATAACGCGTTGATGTGGCTGCGCGACTACCATTTCGATGGCCTCCGGCTCGACGCGGTGCACGCATTCATCGATACGTCGCCGTGTCACTTCCTCGAGCAGTTGGCGACCGAGGTCGATGCGCTCGAATCGACGATCGGCCGCCACCTGGTGCTGATCGCCGAGAGCGATTTGAATGATTCGCGCGTGGTCGGGTCGCGCGAGGCGGGCGGGTACGGCATCGACGCGCAATGGTCCGACGATTTTCACCACGCGCTCCACGCGCTCCTCACCGGTGAACAATCCGGGTACTACGAGGATTTCGGCACCCTGGAGCATTTCGCCACGGCGGTCCGCGAAGCCTTTGTGTATGGCGGCGTGCATTCCAAGCATCGCCAGCGGCTCCATGGACGGCCGGTGCACGATCTGCCAGGCTGGCGCTTCGTGGTGGCGGCGCAAAATCACGATCAGGTCGGCAATCGCGCCCAGGGTGAGCGGCTGACCCACCTCGTGTCAGCTGATCGCCTCAAGGTCGCCGCGGGGCTTCTCTTCTCGGCGCCGTTCGTCCCGCTCGTGTTCCAAGGCGAGGAATGGGGCGCCTCGAGCCCCTTTCAATACTTCACCTCACACGAAGACCCGACACTGGCGGCGCAGGTGTCCGCGGGGCGTCGAAAGGAGTTCGAGGCATTTGGCTGGGATCCCGAAAGCATTCCGGATCCCCAGTCAATCGAGACGTTCGAGCGGTCGCGGCTTCGGTGGAACGAGCTCCCCGCACCGGCCCACACCGAACTGCTGGAGTGGTACCGCGCCCTGACGAAACTTCGGCGGGATCATCCCTCGTTGCGGGATGGCAAATTCCGAAACGCAATCGTGAGCTTCGACGAATCGGCTGGATGGCTGTTCATACAGCGGGGAACGATCGGGGTGGCGTGCAACCTCGGCAAGCGGGGAATCCACGTGGATTCCCACGGCGCGCATCGGATCTGGTTGTCGTCTGCCGGCAGCGTCCGTCTGGACAATGATCTGCTGTTCCTGCCAGGAGACTCGATCGCGTTCGTGGAGATCGAAACAGGAGAGATCGCTTAAGGTCACTTCTCAGCCGGCGCGCGCGTTCCGCGATGATGCAGTCTCGGCCGCTGGGGGGTGGCCAGCCCACACAGTCCTGCCGCGCTACCTGATGATGACGCGACCTTTGAGGGTCGCGTTCTCAGGATTCGAGTGATCGTGGAATCCGCAGGTCCTGACCGTGACGAGATTGAGGCTCTCGCTGCTCTGGCCTGGAGACAGCAGCCCGCGATTGAGCTCGGGACACTGGTCGTGTTCGGGATGCGGGTCCGACGCCATGTCGTGGGCGCGAGTGTCGTTGTTGAGGAACATGACCCGCGTGCCGGGCGTCACGGTGAATTCTTTCGGACTGACGCCCGCAGACGTGATCGTGAACGTGAACGGATTCGACGGCGTCGGCGTCGGCGAGGTGCCGCCCCCGCCGCACGACAGCGCGCTCACGCCGAGAAGCACCAGCAGGATCCGCATCGACACGCCGCCATTATCGCAGGTCCGTGGTGACGATGGGGATCGACGCGGTCCAGCAGACCTGAGCCGTCGTGCTGGCAGGGGTCGTCCGGATACAGCCGGACGCGGCACCATCGATTGAAGCGAAGTAGTCGAGACGAAGCGCGCTTCCAGGGCACTAGCGCCGGCGTGGTCTGGTCTACTGGATCACCACTCGTCCCATGAGGGCGGCGTCGTTGGGATTGCCGTGATCGTGGAAGCCGCAGGTGCGCGCCGTCGTGTAGGCGTTGGTGATTTTGGTCTGGCCCGGGGAGAGCAACCCAACCGCATTGGTCGACGGGCAGTCCGTGTGGGTCGGATGTGGGTCGGACGTCATGTCGTGGACGCGCGAGTCGTTGTTGACGAAGTTCACGCTCTGCCCGACCGCCACCGACACCTGCACGGGGCTGACCGCGCCGTTCGCGCCGATCGTGATCGTGGCGCCGACCGGACCGGGGCTTCCGCCACCGGGAGCCGGTGCCGTGGGTGAGCTGCCGCCGCCACCACAAGCCGACAGGGCGACGAGCGCGGCAACCGCCGCCGTGTGAGCCGCGAAAAACCGGATCCCCAGAGTCACTCAGCCGCCTCCTTAGAAGAATTTACGCGCGATGTTGAAGCCGAGATACCAGTTGTCGTTGTTGAACCCGCCGCCTGCCAGCTGACCGAGCGTCGTCCCGAAGCCGTTCGACACGTTGATCTGGAACAGGTGGCCGCCGGCGCGCCCTTCCAGCCCGAAACTCACCTGGCTGACGCCGGGATCGAAACCGCCCAGCCTTGG
>JBDTSX010000284.1:0-6728 GCA_039930925.1 Acidobacteriota bacterium
TCGGATTGCCGATCACGTCGGGGCGCCAGGCCTCGCCGAACTGGCCGACGCCGTCCAGCGCGCGGCCGGTGTTCGCCGGGAACACCGGGTCGGTGCCATAGGTGAAGAACGGGGTCAGGTTCTGCCCCGAGCGCGCCTGGAAGATCGTGGACACCGTCCAGCCGCCGACCACCGCGTCGGCCCACACCGGCAGGCCGCTCCCGACGCGCCGTCCGCGTCCGACCGGAATATCCCACGTGCTGTTCATCGTCACCCGGTGCTTCACTACGTTCGGATCGGGGCCGCGATCTTTCTCGATGTCGTAGGGATCGTACTGGACCACGCCGATGGTGCTGTTGCCGCTGTCGGGCGCGTTGCTGTCGGAGCCGGCCAGCGTGTAGGCGGCGTTGAGCGCCAGCCCTCCCTTGAACCGCCGCTGCAGCTCGAATTGCAGCGCATTGAACTGCCCCTCGCCGGCGTTCTCGGTGATGTCCATGAAGGTGCCGTAAATCGGGAAGGGGAGCCGGGCGTGCGCGTCCGGATCCTCGTCGACGTTGCCAAGCGGCACCGTGCTCGCCTGCAGCGTGTTGTAGTCCCGATTCACCAGCAGCTTGCGCATCGTCGAGCCGATGTAGCTGACGCGGGCGCCGATATTGCCGGGCAGCTCCCGCTCGAGCGTCAGGTTGTACTGGTAAATGTCCGGGCTCTCGAGGTCCAGGGCCAGCCCCTGGTTGCCGAAGCTGAGCGAGGAGGACTGCGTGCCGGTGGTGAATCCGTGCTGCAGCGTCCCGCGGCTGTTCCGGATGTTGTACCGGAACGGATTGCGCGACATGATATCGCGCGCCCCCTGAGCGGCGCCGGTGGGGTGAAAGATCCCGAATCCTCCGCGCACGACAGCCTTGTTGTTCTGGTCGAGCCGGTAGGCAAAGCCGACGCGGGGGCTCAGGTTGTTGCGGTCGGTCCGAATCAAGGCCCGGCCGACACCCACTTGATCGGCGGTCAGCGTGCGCCCGAGCGCGACGGCGCCCGGTGGCAGCAAGGCGGCAATCTGCGCACTGGGCACGATGTGGTGACCGCCGTCGGTCGGGACGAAGTTCGCGTAGATGTCGTTGCGGTCCACGAATCCGCCGATCACTTCATAGCGGAGACCCAGGAACGCGGTGAACCGCGGGCCCACTCTCCAGTCGTCCTGGGCGAACAGCGCCCAGTCGTTCGAGTAGGTGTCCATCGGCAGATTGCCGCGGGTGTTGCGCTGCTCGACGACGGTATTGGGCAGCCCGAGCATGAAATCGGCGAACGAGTTGCCGGTCGCGAAACCGGTGAAGTTGTATTGCCCCTTGGAATTGTTCGCGCCAGTCGAATAGCCGTCCTCCGCGTAGTTGCGGGTGTAGATGCCGCCGAACTTCATCGAGTGCGACCCGGCCAGCCAGGTCGTGCTGCTGCTGACCGCGAACGAGGACTGTCGCAGATCGCGCGACGTGTTCTGGCGCTGATCCTGAATGCTGGACGGCCGGTTCGGCGCCGAAAACTGGAATTGGGGAAAGCCCGGCGCCAGGGCTGCGAGGGAGGGGACGTCGATCCCGAACCCGGAGCCGATCTCTCCCGCGACGAGGTGGCTCTTGCGGTCCCGCGAGTCGAGACTGTAGCCGGCCCGGAACTCGTTGACGACCGAGTTCGAGAAGATCCGCGTCCAGCCGGTCGCCAGCGTCACCGCCCTGGACTTGCGATCCAGCAGTCCGAGATTGGTCAGCCCCGCGCCGCCGTTCGCGCCGGTGCTTTCAAACGTGAACGCATCCGGGTTGCGTCCCTGCCAGCTTCCGCGCACGAACAGCGAGTCCTTGCCGGTCAGCTCATGATCGATCCGGCCGTCCATGCGGTCGCGGGCGCGGTCGAGCGGCAGGATCTCCCGGAACGTGCCGAAGCCGCCATTCGAGCTGTTCGCCTGATTCGGCAGGGGATAGAAGAAGTCCAGGATCCGGCGCGCCGCCGGATCGAGGCGCTCCGCCGGAATGCGGTTGCCGGGAAACGCCTGCCCGGTGAGGGGATCCAGCACGGCGAATGACGCGCCCGAAAAATCGCCGGTCCGCATCGCCGCCGTCGGCACCACCGCCTGGGTGCCGCCGCCGAGCGCCTTCAGCCGGCTGCCTTCGTAGTTGCCGAAGAAAAACGTCCGTCCCGGCAGGATCGGGCCGCCCAGGCTGACCCCGTACCGATGATCGTGCGTGTCGGCGTTGGGGTCGCCGCGCGTGACGCCGTTCAGCGTCTGTCCGTAGGTCAACGCATTGAGCTCGTCCGAGTTGAAGTCGTAGAACGAGGTGCCGTGAAACTTGTTTGCGCCGCGCTTGGTGGAGACGATCACGCCGGCCAGGCCGCCATATTCGGCGCTGTAGGAATTCGAGAGCACCTGCACCTCGGCGATCGCGTCGAGGCCCGGTGCGGCATTCGAGAGCTCGCCGAAGATACCGGCGCTCGACGGCTGGCCGTCCTGGATGTACGACGCCCCGTAGGTGCGCCCGCCGAGGAACTGGATCCCGTCGAAGCCGCCGACGATATTCGGGTTGAGCGTCAGGAAGTCCTGGATGTCGCGGCTGTTGCGAGGCAGATCGCGGAGCTGCTGCTCATCCAGGCCGCGGGCGATCGCCTGGCTCTCGAGGGTGATGTTGTTCTGCCCCTCGGCGCTGACGTTGACCACATTCTCGAGACCGCCGACTTCGAGATGGACGTCGGCAAGCGCCACCGACGCCGCGCGCAGGACGATCCCGGTGCGCTGGACCTTCTTGAACCCGCTGAGGCTTGCGGTCATCGTGTAGGTGCCGGGCCGGATATTGGAAATCTCGAACTGCCCCCCGGCATCTGTCGTCGCCTCGCGCGTGACGCTGGTCGAGTCGTCGGTCACCACCACGGTCACGCCCGGCACGATGCCCTGCTGCGGATCGTAGACGGTCCCGCGAATCGTCCCCAGCGTGGTCTGCGCGGCGGCCGGGAGCACGTTGCCGGCCACGCCGGCAAGCACCGCCAGCAGCAACAGCGCGAGTCGTGTCCGATCGAGATAAGCAGGCAGCAGTCTCATGGCGTCTCCGTGAACAGCATACGATCGGAGGTCTTGTAGTGGGTTTTGCCAAGCCTTGTCAACTTGGGCCGGTGGAGCCGGATGCGCCGCTTGACGAACGCGGTGCACCCGGGCGACTCTGCTGACGGCCATGCGCTCGTCTGTCACCGCCGTCCGTGTGAGGTCCGGCTCCGGCCGGACTTCGGGAATCCTTGTTGGGTCCGGCTTCAGCCGGACTCTGTCCGCTGCCAAAGCCCTCCTGATCGTCGCGTCCGTGCTGACCACGCTGGCCGCGTCGCGCCAGGCCGCTCCGTCCGCCGCCGCGGTGCGCGTGTGGGCCGGCTCCATCGAGCTGCCTGTTTCGGTCGAGGGACCCGCGAATCCGAATCCGCCGTTCGATCTCTTCTCGTTCGGCCGATTCAACTACCCCTATCCACTCCGCGACGCGCTCACCGATCGTCGTGAGCGGATGACGCTGCGCACGCTGCATTTGGAGAACGAGTACTTGCGTCTCACGGTTCTGCCCGATTTGGGCGGCCACGTATACAGCTGCCTGGACAAGCGCACGGGACGCGAGATGTTCTATGCGAATACGGCGATCAAGAAGGCGCTGATCGGCTATCGCGGCGCCTGGGCCGCATTCGGCATCGAGTTCAATTTCCCGGTGTCGCACAACTGGGTGTCGTTGTCGCCGGTTGATTTCGCCACCGGCCGTAACCCGGATGGGAGCGGCTCGATCTGGGTCGGCAACGTCGATCAGGTCTACGGATCGCAATGGCGCGTGGAATTGCGCCTCGCTCCAGGGCGCACCGTCCTCGAGCAGCATGTGGAGCTCTATAACCGCAGCGACGCGCGCCACCGCTACTACTGGTGGAGCAACGCCGCGGTCCAGGCCTGGGACGACTCGCGGATGGTCTACCCGACGGAGTTGATGGCGACCCACGGGTTCACGCGGATCGAGCCGTGGCCGATCGACACGAAGGGACGGGACCTCAGCGTCATCCGCAATCAGACCGACGGCCCGGTGTCGCTCTTCACGTATGGCACGCGCGAGCCGTTCGTCGGGGTCTATCATCCGCATACCAACAGCGGGGTCGTGCACGTCACCGCGCCGGCCGAGCTGCCGACCCACAAGTTCTGGTCGTGGGGGAACGACCGCGACGCCGCCACCTGGCGGGAAGCGCTGTCGGACGACAACAGCGCCTACGTGGAGCTGCAGGCGGGACTGTTCCGCAACCAGGAGACGTACGGGTTCCTCGAGCCGCAGGAGACGGTGCGGTTCTCGGAGTACTGGCTGCCGGTGCGGGATGTTGGCGGCATCACCCGCGCGAACGTGGACGCGGTCCTGCACCTGGAGCGCACGTCCCCGACCCATCTTCGGATCGCCGTCGAAGGCACGCGGGAGATGCGGAACGTCCAGGTCACGATCCATGACGGGCAGAACTTGGTCAGCCTGGGCGGAAATCTCCTGCTGTCGCCGCGCGACGTCTGGCGGACGGAGACCGACACCGCCACGACCGCCCCGGTGACGCTCGAGATCACCGACCAGAGCGGCCGCGTCATCCTGCGGCACACGGAGAACGTGTTCGATCGCACGCCCGCCGCCTCGGTCCGGATCGGTCCGCAGCCCGACCCGCGGCTGGCCGCTCGAACCGCCGGCCCCGCGGAGATCGTCGAAAGTGGAACGACCGACGAGCTCGAGGGACGGCGGCTCGTCGCGATGAGCCGATATCGCGCCGGTCTCGATCAATATCCGCACAGCGTGGCCCTGCTGAAAGCGGCAGGACGGCTCGCGGTCGCCCTTGGCTGGACCGACGCGAGCGCCGGCGATTCGGCCCGGGCGATCGAGTGGCTGGCGGCCGCGTACGCCCGGAACACGACCGACTTCGAGGTGCAGTATTACTACGGCCTCGCGCTGGCGTCCGCCGGCCGTTCGCAGGAGGCGCGCCGGTTCCTCGAAGCGTCCCAGAGATTTCGCGCCACGCGTGCCGCCGCGACGCTGCAGCTCGCCCGACTGTCCGCCCGTGAGCAGGATCCTGCGGCCGCGCTCCTTCAGCTCGAGTCCCTGCACGCCGAGTCCCCCCGCGCCTCACTCGCCGGGGGGCTCGAAGTCGCGCTCCTCCGGCGCCTCCATCGTGATGCCGAGGCGCGTGAACGGGCCCAGTACTGGCGCTCGGTCGATCCGACCAGTGGCATGCTGCGGTACGAGCTGACCCTGCTCGGCGATACCGACCCCGATCTGTGGACGCATCTCGCGGCGGACGCGAATCGTGTTCTCGATCTGGCCGACCAGTACCTGGCCCTCGGCGGCTACGCGGACGCGCTGGCGCTGCTCGATCGGCAGTACCCACAGGTGGCGCTCGAGCCCGGCGCCGTCGCGCCGCAGGACTCTCCGCTCGTTGCCTACTATCGCGGCTTCACCCGCGAGCGTCTCGGCCGGGACCCGGCCGCGGATTACGACGCCGCGCGCTCGCGCGCCACGTCGTATGTCTTCCCGAGCCGGCGCTCGTCGTACGCGGTACTCGACGCCGCATTGCGCTCGAAGCCGGACGATGCGACGGCGCAGTTCCTGTTGGGTTCGTTGTATCTGGCGGGTGGGCAGACGCAGCCGGCAATCGACGCGTGGCAACGCGTGCGCAGCGCGCGGCCGGCGATTGCCACCCTGCACCGGAGCCTCGGAATGGCGCTGCTGCAGTCCGGCGACGACCAGGGCGCCCGAGCGGTCCTCGAGGAGGGTGTCGAGGCGGATCGCACGAACGTCGAGGTCTATCTCGCGCTCGACGGCGTCCTCAGTGCAGCGAGCGCCTCTCCACGCGAGCGGGCGGATGCGCTGGGACGCTACCCGGCGCCCGACGCGATGCCGGCCTCGCTGACCTTCAAGCGCGCGCTCGCCCTCGCGGAAGCGGGAGAGGCGCAGGAAGCCGAGCGGCTCTTTCACGATCGCTTCTTTCCGAGCGAGGAAGGGGGGACCAGCGTGCGCGCGGTGTATGCGCAGGTCCGCCTGACGTCGGCGAAGCGGTGGGCCGCTCTGGGTGACTGCGCCAGTGCGCTCGCGGTGCTCGACTCGCTGCCCCGCGAGCAGCCGGGCCTCGCGTTCACCGCTGGAGGCATCGCCGACGCGATCGCCCCACCAGCGATGACGAGCCAGGCGGCTGCCGTCGAATCGGCATGCGGCCGCGCCGCCGCCGCGCGCACGCGATGGCAACGGCTGGCGGGGGCGCTCGGCGCCGACAGCGGGCCACTGCCGCTGGCGTTTGCGGACGCCGCCAGGCGGCAGCTCGGGAAACCCATCACTGCCGCCGGGCGTGCGCGCCTCGAGCAGGCGCTGGACGCCGCGACCCGCATCCTCGAGTCCGGCGGCACCAGCAACCCGGGGCTGACGGAGTATGCCCGCGCCTCGTTGCTGCGCGCCCTCGGCCGCGCGGACCAGGCGCGCCGCTCGCTGCGCGCGGTGTTCGCCTATCCGGATCGGAATCTCTCACACGCGTTGGCGCGTGCAGAAACGCGCATCGTTGCGCACAGGCAGGGCCGTGGCCAATCCCGATAGTGTCCGCGTTCACCCGCACGCGCTCGCACGCTGCCTTGTCACTCTGGCCGCGCTCGCCTCGGTGCTGCCCGGCGTCAATACCGCGGAGGCCGGCATCCGGCGAGTCTGGGCGGTGCACGACGTTTTTCAGATACCGGACGAAGCCGCGATTCT
>JBDTSX010000285.1:0-6728 GCA_039930925.1 Acidobacteriota bacterium
GCGCACCGCCCCCGAAGGGAGAGCCCTGGCCGTGCTGTTGCGCCTGTTCGTACTGGCGCCAGTTCGCTCCGAGCTCGTCGTACTTCTTGCGCTTCTCGGGATCACCGAGGACTTCGTAGGCCTCGTTGATCTCCTTGAACCGCGACTCGGCGGACTTGTCTCCGGGATTCACGTCCGGATGGTGCTTGCGGGCGAGCTTCCGGTACGCCTGCTTCAGCTCCTTCGCTGACGCGGTTTTCGGAACGCCGAGCGTGTCGTAGTAATCCTTGAAATCCATCAGCCTGCGTCAGTCGCGGTCGGGTGTCTCTGATTCTGCATGCGTTCCAGCGCCTGGGTGAACCCCGCTGTCCTAGATACCGACGATCTCGCCGATACGGTTGACTTCGACCGCGATGCGGCGGCGTGCCTCCGGGCGGGTCACGTCCTGGCTGACCAGCGGCCGCAGCCGCTGCACCGCCTCCGCGATCGAGAGCAGGCGCTGCACTCCGGCCAGGTTGATCCCCGCGTCCTCGACGAGCTGCTTGATCAGCCGCAGGCGTTCCAGCTCTTCGCTCGAGTAGACCCGCATGCTGCCGATCGTGCGCGTCGGCCGCACCAGTCCGAGACGCTCGTACTTGCGCAGTGTCTGCGGGTGCATGTCCAGCAGCCGCGCCGCCATGCTGATAAAGTAAAGGGCCTGTTCCATATCAGGTTGCGTCGATCGAAATGTACGCGTTGATACGGGCCGTGTCAAGGTAGCTCCCCACCCGGAATGGACATCAACCTCAGCGATTTCGCCACCGTCGGCCTCCTCATCGTCCTCGAGGGCCTTCTCAGCGCCGATAACGCGCTCGTTGTCGCGGTCATGATTCTGGGGCTGCCGCGTCAGGATCAGGGCAAAGCACTCCGCTATGGGCTGGTCGGCGCCTTCGCGTTCCGCACGATTGCGACGCTCCTTGCTGTCTACCTGATTCGCATTGCCTGGGTGAAACTGGCGGGCGGGCTCTACCTCGTCTACCTGACGTACCAGCATTTCTTCCGCAGCGGATCGGCGGAAGAACGCAGCAAGCCGAGGCCGGCGCGGCCCTGGATGGGGCTGCCGGCGCTCTGGGCCACCATCCTCAAAGTCGAACTGGTCAACATCGCCTTTTCGGTTGATTCGATCCTGGTGGCCGTGGCGATGTCGCCCAAGACATGGGTCGTGCTCACGGGCGGACTGATCGGAATCGTTGCGATGCGGGTCGTGATTTCGCGGCTGCTCGCGATCGTCCGGCGCTACCCGACGATCGTGGACGGCGCGTTCGTGATCATCGCGCTCGTCGGCGCAAAGCTCCTGCTGGAGTACGCGGTCGCGATGCACTGGATCGCATTCGAGATCCCCAAGTGGCTCTCGCTCGCGGTGATCGCCGGCACCTTCGGGATCGCCTACCTGCTGGCACGGCGAAAGGGTCCCGTGGAGGACGACGGCGGCGATGACGATGCGGTCGCGCTCCTCGGCGACGAGCCGTCGCGCCGCTAGCGCGGTCCGGACGCTACTGCATGCGCAGATCGAGAGTCTTCGTTTCCCCTTCGTCGAGCGTGAACCGCGTCGCTTTCCCCTTCAGGCGTTCGAGCACCTCCGGGTCCCCCCACTCGCCCTGCGGCAGGTATTCCACCGCAATCGCATAGTAGCTGCCGGCAGGCAGGTGCTTGATCTGGAATCCCCCTTCGAGGTCCGGACGCGCGCCCGCGACATGACGGGTGTTCGGCGCCGTCCAGCGCTCCGGGTCCTCTGAAAACAGGACGACAGTGTAGTCCTTGATCGGCTGTGCGCCCGCGCCCTTCACCGTGCCGGTGACCTGGGTGTCTTTCGAGGTGAGCACGACTTCGACCCCGGCGAGCGCCTCGGTGCCCTTGAACTCGATCCCGTTGTCGGTCACGTCCATGCCGTTGACGCGCACCGCCTTCAGCGTCCAGGGCGCCGGCGCATTGACGACCCGCAACAGGCGGAGCCCGGCAAGGCCGCGGAACTCGAACGAGCCGTCCGCTTTGACCGACCCGGTGCCCCCTCCACCCATCATCGGACCGTCCATTTCCACGGCCGCGGCGGCGAGCCTGATGCTCGTGAGCGAGGCGGGGGGCTGAGCCCCCTCGAAGGTCAGGTGCCCGGTCGCGGTCGCGCCCTTGGAGGTCACGATGACGACGTTCGCGAGATCGTCGCCGGTGATGCTGATCGGCAGCGTGCCGACTTCGCTCTCCGCACCGTCGAGCCCTCCGATGCGCGCGGTGAACGTCATCATGTCGCCGCCGCCGCTGGTCGCGATCTGGAAGCTGCGGGTCTGGAGCACGTAGTCGCCGGGGGCGACGTTGCTGAGCGTGAATGCGCCGTTCTTGTCGCTTCGCGCCGCCCCTCCGGCGAGCATCATCATCCCCGGGCCGTCCGCATTGCGGGGGACGACGCTGATCATCGATCCGTCCACCGGCTTGCCCTCGGAGCTGATCACGGTGCCGGTGACTTTCGCGAGCCGCGCCGGCAGCAGCGCGAAATCGACGTTCTGCGATTCCTGCCCGGCGACGAGCGGAATCCGCTGCGCCTCGGCGCCGTTGGGGGTGCCCGGGAAATAGGTCGGCGCGTATCCCGCGTTGGCATTGGATCCGGACGGCCCGCCCGCCCCGCCTCCGGCAAGCAGGCCCATCGCCACCGCCATGTCGGTCCCGTCGCCGCCCCCGCCGCGCAGCGTCGCATTGACGTAATAGTCGCCTGGCGCGAGGCCGTAGATCCGGAACTGGCCGAGGTCGTTGGTGGTGCCGGTACGCCCGGACGACTGCAGACGCCGGCGCCCGTTGGCCCAGCTGGAGCGCATCGCGCTGACCATCGCGTCCGCGACGGGATCGCCGAACTCGTCCATCACACGGCCGGAGATCACGCTGCCGCGCGGCATCGCGATGTCGGCCCTGTCGAGCACCTGCGTATCGGTGAGGTCGATCGGCTTGCCGGACTCGAACGGCCGCGTCTGGCCGTACTGCATCGCGACGTAGCCGGACTTCGTGGCCGACAGCGTGAATCGTCCGCCCGGCAGGTCGCGAAATTCGTAGCGTCCCTCGGCGTCGGTGAGCGCCGTCTTGTTCATGATTTCGGGTCCGGCGACACGCACCTGCGCGCGGCGCACCGGTGCACCGGTCTCGCCCGAGACGATCCGGCCGCGAATCCGCGCCGTGCCGGTCTTCATCTGCCGCGGGCCCATGCCCGGAAACTGCATCGGCATCTCGGCGGCGGACCCGTTGATGATGACGCGCTGTTCCTGCGCGGCGGCCTCCGCGCACAGGATTCCCGCTGACAACACACAGAGTACCAGGCACGGGAGCTTGCGCATGGGAGCCTCGATGGTGAAGTTCATGATTGAAGGGCGACCGGGGAATTTTCACACGAACGAGGCGGGAAAATGCTGTTTCTTTTGTTAACGATGTAAAAGATCAGGTTTTACAGTTTTGGAGTTTTACGGTTGGTTTTAAGGTTTTAGAGTTGGTTTTAGGTTCTGGTTTTGGGTTCCAAGTTGGGTTCCAGTTGGGTTCCAGTTGGGTTCCAGTTGGGTTCGCGTTCGGGTTCGGGTTGGGTTCGTGGCGTCCAGCTTGAGCCGGCCGATTGCGTTCGGGGTCCGCAGCCACTGGTGGCGTCCGGCTTCAGCCGGACGGTGCGGACAGAATCGCCGCGACCACCTGTGATGTCAGGCGGGGTGCGCCACAATCGGAAGCGGCCTGCCGCCGGCGTACCGCTCGATGGCCTCGATGACCGCGTCGGCCGCGGCATCGATGAAGCGGGGATGATCGTTGACCGCCCTGGCCCGGACCATCGGCAGGCCGATCGCCTGGCACGTGGCCGCCGCCTCGACGTCCAGATCGTAGAGCACTTCGATGTGATCGCAGAGGAAGCCGACCGGGCAGAGGACCGCCGCGGCGAGGCCTGTGGCTGTCTCCGCCCGCAAGTAGTCGGACACATCGGGGCCGAGCCAGGGGTCGTCCGGCCGGCCGCTGCGGCTCTGGTAGACGAGGGCCCAGTCGGGCGCCGCCGCTCTCGAAGGGCCGGGATCCGGGACCTCGGATCCCTGCTTCCGCAGGTCTGCCACCCGGGCCGCGACCGCGCGGGCGCTTTCCTCCAGTTGCCGCTGGTACGGATATCGCTCGGCCATCGACACCGGAATGCTGTGCGCCGTGAACACGATCCGCGCGCGATCGCGCAGGTCCTCTGGCAGGCGGCCGAGCGCCTCGACAACGTGCGCGGCATTGGCCGCGACGAAACCGGACGACGTGTGCCAGTCTCCGACGTAGGTGATGGCCACGTCGGGGAGTCCCGCCTCGTGGAGCATGACCCGCGCCGCGTCGACGTTCTCGCGGTACTGCGTGCAGCTCGAGTAGCTCCGCTGCGCGGCGGCGAGGAACCCGACCGCCCGCCGCACGCCGTCGCGCGACATCGCGGCCAGTGTGTCGGCGAGGTATGGATGCCAGTTGCGCATGCCGACGTACACCGGCAGCAGCACCGCGCGCTCGTGCAGCCGGGTGCGGAGGAGCTCGGCCTGACGCAGCGTCAGCTCCGTCAGCGGCGACACACCGCCGAACAATTCGTAGTGGTGCGCCACCTCGTCGATCCGTCCGGGCGCCACGCGCCGGCCGCGCAGCACGTTGCCGAGAAACGGGCGCACATCCTCAGGCCCCTGCGGCCCGCCGAAAGCGACGACGAGGACGGCGCCGAAGGGATCACTCATCACTCATCACCGATCTCGAATCGCTCATCTCGAATCGCTCATCTCGCATCGCCGCATCTTCGCATCGCCGGATCCCGGATCCCGGATCCCGGGCCCCGGCTCCCGGCCGCGAAGCCCCCAATTATAACGATATAGTGATCCGCTCCATCGTGATCCGCTCCAGGTCCGGTCCGGCCGGCCGACATGCTATGGTCTCCCATGTTCCCGCTGAACCGGACCCTCTGGAGCAGTCCGTTCGTCGTTTTGGTCGGAGGCGCGGCGTCGCTGCTGCTGGCAATCTGGTACGCGACGGCGGGGGGACCAACCCGTCCGGAGAACACACGACGGTGAACGCGCCCGAGCGGCACGCCGCACCGGCCCCGCCATCGCGATTCGGCCTCACGCCACCGGTCTGGCTGCTCGGGTGGGTGAGTCTGTTCACGGACATGGCGAGCGAGACGATCTATCCGCTGCTCCCGCTCTTCCTCACGCAGGTCCTGGGCGCCGGTGCGATGTCGCTCGGCGTCATCGAAGGGGCCGCCGACGCCGCGAACAGCGTCCTGAAAATCCTCTCGGGCTGGCTCGCCGATCGCTCCGGCTCGCGAAAGCGGCTGGTCCTCGCCGGGTACGGTCTCGCGTCGGCGGTCCGGCCGCTCATCGCGCTCGCGGCATCGTGGCCCCAGGTGTTCGCGATCCGGTTCGTCGATCGGCTGGGCAAGGGGATTCGCGGAGCGCCGCGCGACGCGATGCTTGCCGACCTGGCGCCGGTGCACGCGCGGGGGCGCGTGTTCGGCTTCCATCGCGCGATGGACCACGCCGGCGCGGTCACCGGTCCACTGCTCGCGTCGGCGTTCCTGTACTTCTTCCCCGGTGAGTACCGCACTCTCTTCGGCCTGACGATCGTTCCGGGCGTGATTGTCATGCTCATCCTCCTGCGGGTGCCCGAACCGGGCCGCGACGGTGCGCAATCGGACCCCGGTTTGCTGGTGACGCGCGGAGCCATCCAGACTTCTCCCGCCGCCACCCGCGACGCCGTCGAAGCCCCTGCACACAGCAGCCGCGCGAGCACCGCCGAAACGGCCGGATCCCCGTGGCGGCTCGGATCCACCTTCTACAGGGCGATGGGAGTGATCCTGCTGTTTTCGCTGGGGAATGCGAGCGATGCGTTCCTGCTGCTCCGGCTCAGCAACCTTGGCGTCGCGACGTTCTGGATTCCGCTGCTGTGGTCCGCTCTCCACGTCGTCAAGGTGGGGTCGTCGCTTGTCGGCGGCGCGCTGTCGGATTGGTTCGGCCGCCGCGCGCTGATTGCGATCGGCTGGGTGCTCTATGCGCTCGTGTACGCGGGCTTCGGTTTCTTCGACTCGCTGCCCGCCGTAATCGCAATTTTCCTGTCCTACGGTCTGTATTTCGGCTTCACGGAGGGGAACGAGAAGGCATGGGTGGCCGACATGGCGCCGGCGCGCGCGCGCGGCACCGCATTCGGGATCTACAACGCGGCACTGGGCGTCGGCAGCCTGGCGGCGAGCCTGCTGTTCGGCCTGCTCTGGACGCAGGTGTCGCCACAGGCGGCGTTCCTGACCGGGGCCGCGCTCGCGATGACTGCGGCGGCGCTGCTATACTCGGTCATCCCGCCTGAGCGGCACGCGGCCGATCGTTAGTGGCTGCGGTGGCTCGGGCCCTGCCGTCCGGCAACTGTTCTGTACGGCGCAGCGGCGGGCTGGCCGGCCGGACCGTTGCGGTCCTCGGCATCATTCCCGCGCCCGCAACTCGCTCGCGGCCGCCCATCGTCAACGACAGCAGCAGGTACATTTCACATCCTTGTGATGCGCAGAATACTCGTCACCAACGACGACGGTGTCCATTCGGACGGCATTCACGCCCTGGCGGCGGCGCTCGCGGCGCACGGCGAGGTCACGGTTGTGGCGCCGCATATCGAGGCCAGTGCGATCGGACATGCGCTGACCCTGCGGCGTCCGCTTCGTATGGAGCGTCTCCGGGACGGCGTCTACGAGGTGGACGGCACGCCCACCG
>JBDTSX010000286.1:0-6727 GCA_039930925.1 Acidobacteriota bacterium
GACCACTGAACAGCGTGGTGCCGCCGGCGGTCGCCGCTCGCTGGATCGAGCAGTTGCTCGCGCTCAAGGAGATCACACCCGACGCTGCCGCGGCGGTCGCGCCGCTCGGCGCGCTGACCGGCGACGCCACGCGGGACGTTGCCGAGGCCGTTCGCGAGCGGGCGCTCCACGCCCTTGCCGCTGCCGGGTGCGAGGGGGAGGTGGTCGCCGCGTTGCGCGACATCGTACCGGTGGACCGCGCCGGCGCCAGCCGAATCTTCGGAGAGTCGCTGCCGGAGGGGCTGCGCGTCGATGCCGCATCCGTCCGGTGACGGCGGGGCGCGGGTACGGCTGGCGTCGCGTGGCTGATCAGGGAAGCGCCACCAATCGTTTTGTGTGTACAATGTATTTATGAAGCACCTGAAGGTCGCGGAGGCGCGAGCCAGGTTCGGCGAGATCCTGGATCAGGCCGAGGGGGGTGCGCCGGTCGTCATCGAGCGTCGCGGCGTCCGCTTCAGGCTGATTGCCGAGACTGACCCGCCTCCGGCCGGGGCCAGCAAAGCGCTGTTCGAGTTCGTGGACCCGAAGGTCCTTTCGGGACAGTGGACGTGGAAAGCTGGACCGAAGGGACTATCGTTCGCGGCGGCCAGGAAGCGGCAGTGATTCTGCTCGACACGCATGCGGTGATCTGGCTGGCGCAGGGCCATCGCCGCGCCAAGGCGCTCGAGCGCTTTGCGCGCGTCTATCTGTCACCGGTCAGCATTCTCGAGATCCAGTTCCTTACGGAGATCGGCCGCGTGCGGCTCTCCGGCGGGCTTTCCCCGGTGGCGCTCGTCGACGACGAACGGTGGCGGCTCGACGAGCCGCTCTCCGCCACGTGGTTCGCCGCCGCGTGTGAAATGAGCTGGACGCGCGATCCCTTCGACCGTCTCCTGGCCGCGCACGCCCGCATGCGCGGCTGGAAGCTGGCCACCGCCGACCACGTGCTGCTCGATCATCTGGCCCCATCGGACGTGCTCCCGCTCTGAGGCGCCTCGCTGGCCGCCGAAGCGGTTGATCCGGTCGTTGTGTTCCACGCCTCGCCCGCCGATCATCGATACCCTGACGCCATCATCACCACCGCGCTGCTCGCGCTGCTGGCCGCGCCCCGGCAATCCGCAGCACGATTTTCCCCGGGTATTCGGCGTACCGGATCGTCACGCGATGCGCGGGTGCGGCGAGAGCGGTATCGGGCCGGTTCCCAGAAAAAATCTCATGGTCGCATTCTCTCCCGGCGGATTGCAGTCTCCAGCGTAGAATAATCCGTACCTGTGATTATTTCGTTTGAGCGGCGACTTCGCCTGTGGTCCGCCATCGTAATCGTGTTGGCGGCGGCTGTGCTCTCGGCATCCGAACCGCGTCTGGAGGCGTCGGGTCGCGCGCAGACCCGCGTCAACAAGGACGCGGCCGCGATCGCCGAGTTCATGACGCGGGTGCAGGCCTACGCCGAGCTCCAGAAGAAGCTCGACGGGACCTTGCGCGAGGTTCCGAACGGGAGCTCGCCGGAACAGTTCTTCGAGCACCAGCGCCTGCTGGCATCGCTGCTCCGGAGGGAACGCGCCACCGCGAAGCCAGGGGATCTCTGTCCGACCGAGATGCGCGCGTTCGTCCGCCGGCAACTTGCGGCGATCTTTCGCGGTGAGGGCGGGCGGCAAATCAAGCGCTCCATCCTCGATGAGTTCACCGGCAGCGTCCGGCTCGAGGTCAATGGTGGATATCCGGACGATGTGCCGGTGTCGACCACGCCGCCGCAGGTGCTGGAGGCACTCCCGAAGTTGCCGGATGTGCTGCAGTACCGGTTCATCGGCAAGCGCCTGATCCTGCTCGACGCGCACGCGCACATCATTGCCGACTTCGTCGATCACGTCTTTCCCTGAGCGTCCGGAAGACCGGGCCGTCCGGTCCAGGTCCGTACTTCAGCCCGAGTCCGTGAGGGACGAAAGGTCGGCGCCGGGAAGGCTGGATCGCCCTATAATGGCGCTCGCCAACTTTTCACTGAGAGGTCAACTATGCGTCTCGTCAATGGTTCCGCGCTTGCACTCGCTCTCGCTCTGCTTATCTCCCCGGCGATCGGCGCCCAGGGGCCCCCGGAAACCGCCCGTTCCGTCGCCGGCGGCGGGGTCACGGTCGCCGGTTGGACCGGAAAGATCGACGCCAACGAGGAGAAGGCCGGAAAGACACTCAACGACGCGAAGCTCGCCCAGGAAGGGGCCGTGCTGCACGTGACCACCGGTCCGGCCACGACCTACTGGAATCCCGCCAACAAGGCGGCCGGGAACTACACCGTCAAGGCGACGTTCACCGAGCCCAAGTACATGAACCTCAACAGCCATCCGCATCCGTATGGCATCGTCATCGCGGGCAACGATCTGGGCACGGCGACGCAGAGCTACCTGTACTGCGCTCCCTACGGCAACGGTAATTTCATCGTTCGCGGATTCGGGCCCGATCCCTTCGCGCTGAACGGCGGCCGCGGCGAGGCGAATGCGGCGGTGCACAAGGCCGCGGGCCCCGGCGAACCGGTCACGCAGGAAGTCGCGGTCTCCGTCAAGGGGGACAAAGTCGAGTGCGCGATCAATGGCACGGTGGTCGGCAGCTACGACAAGGCGACGCTCGTCACCCCCGGGAAGCTCAAGTCGACGGACGGGGTCTATGGCATCCGCTTCGCCCACAACACCGACGCCACCGTCACCGGCTTGACGATGACGAAGAACTGAACGCGGCATCTGGCAGTCAGGAGCGAGGCGTTTCGTGTCCGCGCGGCACGAGACGCCTGGACTCCTGTCCGGGCTGGTCACACCCCTTCCCGTCAGCGGCTTCAACCTGATCGCGTGCACGGCGGTCCGCCGCGCCGCTGCCCTTCCTCGCTGAGCCAACTGTCCCGGGTCGATTGAACGCGTCCCGTCGCCGGGCCGCGTCACTCACGCCGCAGGATGACGATGTCCTGTGGCAGCTGTGGCGGGGTGTCCGAGTGGATGCCGAGCACCGTGAACCACCGGGACCAGTGATCGCGGATGTACTGATGGGTGTGAAAGGTCGTGTGATAGTACGCAGGAAAATATTGCTCCCAGCCGTCGCCGAGCCAGTGCAGGATGCCCTCGGACTCGAACACGTCCAGCTGCCGCCGGAGATCGCCCAGGTTGGCGTGATCCGACTTGGTCAGGGTGTGATCGAGCATCCGCGGTCCGCTGATCGAGAGGAGCAGGATGCCACCGGGCCGCACGAGGCGCCGCAGCTCGCTCAGCCACGCATCCTGATAGTCCGCGTCGAGATGCGTGAAGACGCTGTAGGCCAGCACCAGATCGAATCGGCCGTCCTCGAACACAAGGGGCGGGAGGCCGTTGTTGGTGATCGCCGACACGTCAACGTCCGGATAGTGATCGCGAATCCACGCGATCGCGTCCCCGTCGATCTCCGCCCCCGCGAAACCGGCCTCGGGCATCAAGGCCTTCAGCCATCGGAGCACGCGGCCGACGCCGCATCCGAAGTCGAGCACGCTGGCGAACTCCTGAAGGCTGCGCCCGGCCGACGTCAGCGCCGCCTCGTAGACGTCGCAGGTCATCCGGCCGCTGGCGTGGAACCATTCCAGGCTGTCGGTGCCGGCGACCCGATGCCGCATCGGCCCCGGCGGCATCAGGTCGGAGGGGGTGACGGCATCGCTGCGGACCCAGCCGCCGTCGGTGGTTTTGGCCCAGCGCACGCCCTGCGCGTCGCGCCAGTCACCAAACGGCTGATCCTGCCGTGAGTCCGAGCCGAGGCGGAGGACGTGTCCGTCCAAGTCCTTGACGTGCAGCTCGTACCCCCAGGGATAGTTGGTCGGCGGAAGCCGGACCCTGGCGCCCGTGCGGCGGAACTCCTCGAACACCGCGTCGGCGTCATTGACGCCGATCCAGACCCATGTTCCCGGGTGCCCCTGGTCCCCCTCGCACAGGACGATGACGCACGCGTCCCGCGACACCGAAGCGAGTGGGCCGTCCGACTGCCAGTCGATCGTGAAGCCGAGCACACGCACGTAGTAGTCCAGGCTCGCGGCCAGGTTGCGGACCCGCAGGATCGGGGTGGCGCCGCCGAACGGCGTGGCTCCGTGCGGCGCCGATGGTGTGACGGACATCAACTCCTCCGCTTCACTCTGCGGTGACATTCACCACGTTCAGCGCCTCGCCGGGGGCGCGCTACCGCCCTGCGGATGCAAGCCGTCCCGCGCGCGCGAGCGACGCGATCGGGCGCCGTAGCGAACGCCCCCGGCGCATCCCCGCCCAGAGATCGCCGACGTCCGCGATGCGCGCGGCCATCGTCCGCAGTGTAAACGTCTGGGGCGACACCCCGCGTGATTCGATCTCGGCCCACGTGCACGGCGCCGACACCGGCGCGCCTGGTTTGGCGCGGACGGCGTACGCGGCGGCGAACGTTGCGCTGTAGCCGTTTCGTCCCGTATCCACCAGGATCCGTCCGCCGCGATCGGCCTTGCTGAACTCCTGCGTGAGATGCGCCGGATCGCGCGCGACGAGATGCGCGCCGACGGTGTGCGCAAAACGCGCGACGTCCCCCGTGTCGGTCTTGCGGTCGAGCGGCACGGCAATGTGGAACCCCTTCGAACCCGAGGTCTTGACCAAGCTCGGGAGACCGAGCTCCTCGAGCAGCTCGCGAAGCCCGAGTGCCGCCGCGCGAAGGGTTTCGAGATCATCGTCCGCCGGATCGAGGTCGAAGATGCAGAGATCGGGATGGTACAGATCCGGGGCGCGCGCGACCCAGACGTGCGGCGTGATGCAGTTCTGATTCGTCACCCAGAGCAGCGACTGCGTGTCGGTGACCAGTGGATGGTGCACGACGCCATCCTTCTTCGGGACTTCCACGCGCTCGAGCCAGGCGGGGAAGCCTTTCGAGACGTCCTTCTGCCAGAAGCCCTTCTTGTCGATGCCGGCCGGATACCGTTCCATCGTGAGCGGACGGCGCGCGAGATGGGGCACCATGATCGGCGCCACCGCTTCGTAGTAGGCGGCGAGCTCCCCCTTGGTGATCCCGTCGTCCGGGAACAGCACTTTCTCGGGATGGGTGATCACGGCTGGCCTGCCCGGCCGCCGCGCACCGACAGCAGGCGCGAATGACGAAGTTTTCCGTGTACGGTCCACTCGATGAACGCGACCTCGACGACGATCTCCGGCCGGACCCAGTGCGCGCGCAGTCTCGGCAACCCCTTGGCTCTGGTGAAGGGGGAGCCGGGGATTTCGAGCGGATCGAGTCGCGCGCGCAGCTGCGTCAGCAGTTTCGTGTCGAAGCCGGTGCCGACCTTGCCCGCGAACACCAGGTCGTCTCCTTCGGTGTAGCCGACCAGCAGGGCGCCGAGGCCGACGCGGCCTCCCTGCGGATCGGTGAAGCCGCCGACGAGGAGGTGTTTGGTCACCTCGCACTTCATTTTCACCCAGTGCGGCGAGCGGCGGTGCTCGTATCTCGAGTCGCGCCGCTTGGCGATGACCCCTTCCCACCCCTCGCGACAGGCGCGCTCCCACGGTCTGGCATCCTCGAGCGCGGCGACCCGCTCGATCGGCGACTGAAAGGAGAGCCGTTCGAGCAGCGCCCGGCGTGCGTCGAGCGCGAACGCCGTCACCTCCCGTCCGTCGAGCCAGAGGACGTCGAACACATGATAAATGACGCCTCCTGGTCCCCAGGTGACTTCGCCGTCGAGGATCAGGTCGGCCACCGGGAGTGCCGCGATGGCCTGCTCGACAGCCGGCAGGTGCTGCGGCAGCCGGTTCCGGGACAGCAGCCGGATGTCGGCGTCCCGTTTGAACGCCAGCAGCCGGATGCCGTCGAACTTGCGTTCGAAGGACCACTCCGGGCCAGTGAATCGCTCCTGCGTGAGCGTCGCCGCCATCGGCTGGAGCCAAACCGGCATACTCGCCGTCACCGCGCTATTTTCTCACTGAACCGGCTCCTGGGGCTTTCGAGGCGTCTTCGCGCCGTCGCGGCGAAGGCGGTACGGTACGATGCCATCTTCCATGGCTCCTCTTCGCTCCTCCCGGCAGCGGTACCTGGGCTTCGTCCGTGCCTATAAAGAGCGCAGGCTGGACGACCCGGAGAAGACCGAATCGGCGTCGCGCGATGCGGCCCGGCCCGCGCCGGCGAAGCGCCGCGAGTATCTGCGCGACTACGTCCGCTGGCTGCGTCCGCACCGCACCGCCGTCGTGGCGTTCTTCTTCCTGGCGCTGGTCGCTGCCGCGCTCGAGATGGTGGAGCCGCTGTTCATGCGGTTCATCGTTGACCGGGTGCTGCTGAACACCGTGCTCGATCTGCCGGCGCGGTTGACCCGGCTTCACCTGGCCGGCGCGGTGTTCGTCGGCCTGGTCGTCGTGTCGAGCGCGACCCGGGTGCTCAGGGAGTATCGCCAGCGCCTCTTGAACGTGCGGGTCATGCTGTCGCTGCGCCGCACGCTCTTCGACCGCCTGCTCCACCTGCCGCTGCCGACGCTCTGGGAGATGAAGACGGGCGGGATTCTGTCGCGCCTGACCGGAGACGTCGAGACGACGAGCGGGCTGCTGCAGATGGCGATCGTCTCCCCGTCGATCTCACTGATCCGCGTGATCATCGCCGTCACGGTGCTGATGGTCATGAACTGGCGGCTGGCGCTGACGGCCCTCGCGATCATTCCCAGCGTGATGGTGATGAGCTTCGCCTTCTCGCGGCGGATCAGGCCGATCTACCGATCGGTCCG